>JACDAE010000585.1 GCA_013695595.1 Ktedonobacteraceae bacterium
GTGTAGCCCTCACGCTCAAAAAGATGCTGCGATCGCTCATTCAAACTACACACACAGTTGATAAGCGTGACAGGCTGCTCTAAAGGAAATGCACGCATCAAGTCGCGCGCACGCTCTTCCGTTAGCCAGACCAGTAACGTCCCGATACCCCTGCCCAGGTAATCGGGATGCACGCGTAACAATGAAGTAAGTTGGTACCCTCCACTACGTCGCACGTCAGCATAGCCCACGATATGCCCCCTCTTTGTGGCAATCACCCAGGCATCAGCCCTGAGCGTAAAACCGCGTTCCTGCCAACTGTTCTCGATCTCCTCCTCGCTGACCGCCGCAATTCCCGCGTCCGCACGCTCACATGCAACGATCAACTCTGTTACCGCTTCCAGATCACTCAATATAGGAGGTCGGGCCGAAAGATTATGTAAACGTACGATCATGGCAGTTGCTCCTTCTTGTGAATACATGTTCATTTTTCTGTCTGTATTCTTTCTTGAGAAGGTACCTGAAGCTCGCTCTCCATCTGGGTAGGAGCGTTCACCTTGCGTGCGCCCTACCCGGATGAAGATTGTTAAGCTTCGACATATTGCGTACTCAGTTCTTTCCCGGCACGCAATTCCTTCTCGTAATTTTTATATTGTCGAACAACGTGCATTCCTACACGTTCGTATAAGCGTGTTGCTCCAGTCAGGCTCTGTGCATCTACTCCCAGGTAGACGTTATGGATATTACGGCGATAGAACTCGCCAAAGGCATGATATAAGAGTGCCTGCCCCAGGCCTCTACGCCGCCAGGGTCGCCGTACACCTAATACATGCACCCAGCCACCCGTTTCCTTTTCGTCTACACATAAAGCAAATGCGGCAATCTCATCGCCATCCATCGCCAGGAACCATAACGAGGGATCAAAGTGCTCTCCCTTGAGTGCCCAGTGGGACCACTCTTCAAATTCCATCGAGATGAAGCCCCAATGATCACGAAATGCCTCTTCATCGGCTTCATAGACGGCGCGTTCCATGCCGGGGGTCAGTGTATGTACTGTTATTCCCTCAGGCCATTGTGCAGACGGCGGTGTCTCCTGAAGCTCGATACCCATGCGCCAGAAATTTCTGTTCAGTGTGAAGCCATTTTTCTCCAGCACACGCTGCCCCACTACATTGAGATTGCTCACTTCACCCGTCAGAGCAACACGTGCGCCATCAGGGGCTTCGGGTATATGCTGATAAGCACGCTGCTCGGTCAGGTGCAGGAGGTACGTTCCGATGCCACGCCCTTGATAGGCGGGATGCACTTCGACCCCCTCATACACGCGAATATGATTTCTGTGACCAATGCTCGCATACGCAGCAACCTCACCGTCAGGTGCAAGCACAATCCACGCATCGGTCGCCAGCGTGAAACCGGGCCGTTGCCACGTCATGTGCATATCGCTTTCCATCGTCTCGGCTGCGCCATATTCGGCTATCTCCCCCACATTGAGCAGTTGTTTCACCGCTAACAGGTCATCCAACGTTGGACGACGCAGCGTAAAGCCTTGTGGCAATCCTTCTATCTTCATTTCAATATTTGTCATTATCTCTGTTCCTTTCTCATGGGTTATATAATCCCCATCAAACACTATTCTCTCACCATATCCGGACATTTCTCGTCCGGATACAGTGTGAACATTTGTTACATTTATCCGTTGCGTTTCAATTTCCCTGTACGCTTGGCATACATCTCAGCAAGGCGGAAAATGTAGATGCCAAGAGGGACACTAACAACACCTGTTACAATCAAAGGCCATGTATCACCCCATATTTGCGGTGACCAGATGACCTGATTATGCAGGAGTGCGGCACGTAAACCATCTAAGACATAGGTTGCAGGAGAACCATAAGCCATGATCTGCATCCAATTCGGCAAGACCGAGATCGGCGCATACACGCCTGAGACCAGCAACAGGATCGCCCGTACAATGTAAGACATCTGCGAACCACGCTCGGTATAGAGCAATGGCAGGATTGAGGCGGCAATCCCAAACCCAATGAATGAGACACTGCCAATCGCGAGCATAAACACAGCGGTCAGGTAGTTCGCATGGCTTAGATCGAGCTTGAAGAATACACTTACCACCAGCAATTGCAGGAAAGTAAAGAGCATCCCATGTACAACTGCGTACCAACAACTACCGACCAGGTGCGTGAAGCGCGAGATGGGGGCCATGAATGTGTGCTCAATCGTGCCCTCCCAGCGCTCAATCGTGATCAGGTCGGTCACGCCTTCAAAGGTCACACTCAGGTATGACCAGACGGATGTACCGATCAAGACGTACAGAATAAGGTACGGCGTATTGATCTGTGTATTGGTGATGAGCGAGACGCCCGCACCCAGGTAGATGATCGACAAAGAATTTACAACGTTATAAACAAGCCACACGATTTCCCAGGCCCAGTAGCGCTTGGTGAGATTCCAGTTGCGCTCGAAAAAGGCGTAGGTTGCTCGTCCCTGATGGAGTAAAGATGACATTGAAAACTTATTCCTTTTCTTCCTCGCGTTGAGCCTCGATGGCCTCAAAAGCCTTCTCCCAGCTCCCATAGCGCTGAATATCTTCCTCAGTAATAATCTGTGAGGCGGTGTAGTGCATAAAGACTTCGTTCATGCTGACCAGAGTCGTACGCCCCATCAATTGGGTAACCCCTTGCTTGAGTTCGTCGGTTGTGCCCAACGCAACGATACGCCCCTGGTCGATGATGGCAACACGATCACAAAGAGCGTCCGCCTCGTCCATGTCGTGCGTGGTGATGAGGATAGTCGCATTATGCTGATCGCGTAGCTCATTGACGAAGTTCTGTACATCAACCTTTGAACGTGGATCAAGGCCCGTTGTGGGCTCATCAAGCAGGAGGACGATAGGTGCCGTGAGAAATGCACGCGCAATGGCTACCTTTTGCTGCATTCCACGCGACATATTCTCTAGCGGAGCTTTAATACGGTCTTCTTTGATGCCCAGCCGCAGCAAAATCGTACGGATGTTTGTACGTGCCTCTTTGGAAGACATATTGTACAGACGGGCGGCGTAGATGAGATTCTCCATTGGCGAGAGCTTTTTGAAGAATGATGCTTCGACGCTCACACGATTGATCAGGCGTTGCACCATACGTTCGTCTTTAACAACGTCATAGCCGAAGATTTGTAGGGTACCAGTATCGGGAATGAGCAGAGTTGAGAGCATACGGATAAGGGTTGACTTGCCGGAACCGTTCGCGCCCAGGATACCAATGATCTCGCGCCACTTGACCGTCAGGGTCACATTGTCAATAGCGCGTATCTCACGCTTCTCCTCTTCTCCTGTCGTACGTTTGCCCGGCCAGCGCAACAGAGGACGTGGCTTTTTAAAGATCTTTGAGACGCCATCGATAACTACGGCGTCTTTACTGGTATCGATGACGATATCTTCTGTTAATTGCGTATTGATAGGAAGTTCATGGATTGCCAAGAGTTCTCTCCTTCTAGTATTCCAGGAGCACACACTAAAAACGGATAACAAAAAACCGTGGGACTGGATTTTTCATTTGCCAGTGCCCACGGTCAAGGGTGTCTTCTTTTGATTAAGCCTATTTCACTCTAAAATAGGCGGACTCCCCCTGGAAATGGGCACGCTGACGCCAGGCATGCCAAAAATATGGGCAAGCAGATGAATGCCAGAATCACAAACTACCCACTTCGGAGCGCAGGACATGGCATGGCCGCAAGCGACAAAAAGGCCGCGCTGACGTGTTGATGCATAAAGCAAATGGGTGGTGTTAGCCATGCTAGTCAACTCCTTCCGTAAGTTTTCTTCATAGTGTGATTCTACCCTTTGTTGAGACGGTGCGAGAGAGGGTTTGCCACTACAAGCCCTACTTCTCCAAGTATACGTACCCCTTAGCGATCTGTCAAGGGTTCTAGAGGGCAAACATTTCTTTTCTGAAAGTTAGCCCTACCCTCTTAATACCATCAGGTCGAGACTTTAGAAACAATAGTATAGGAGCGTCAGGACAATAAGCGTTCATTCTCCTCTTGCCCCTCTCTCTCGTGGCTTTGTCCAACCTCTTTATTAGCAACATTCTGCTCTAATTTATCGAAGGCTGCATCTTTCGCGCGTTGAAATTCCTGGGGATGAGTCTCACGCCACTCAGACCAGATGGCAACAAGAAATGCTTGAATGACACCTGCGATAGGTGATGCAAACAATGCACCCCAGATCCCGAAAAGTTCCGCACCCGCAACGAGAGCTGCGAGAGAGACGACTGGATGCAGTCCTATTGCCTTCCCAACGATGCGCGGGCCTACAACGTCGCCCTCAATAATATGCACGCCAACAAAGTAAGCCAATACGATTAAGGCAATCAACCAACTCTGCGTCAATGCCAGTAATACACAGATTGCACCGGAGATCAACGTTCCTAAAACAGGAATGAACTCCAGCACAAACGCCAGCACACCCAATAAAAGGGCGTAGGGAACATGCAGGATTGTCATACCAATGCCTACCAGCACACCAATCAGGGCGCACAACAGCAATTGACCGCGTATATATCCACCGACGATACGCTGTAACGTATTCAGCAAAAAGCGTACTCGACCCCGTTGCCCACGCGGCGTATTCACACGTAGCCAGTTTGCTACACGTGCACCATCGGCAAGCAAGTAGATGCTGAGAATAGCGGTCAGAATAACATCTAGAATGACATTGAAAAATTCCGTCAGAAAAGGCACAATACCACCTGCGAGACCTGTCATCTGGCTAGCGAGTTGATCACCCAGGTTGCTGAGTTGGGTGGATGTGATGCCAAAGGGCTGCAATAATTTCAAGAGAGGAGCTAGACTGCTATTTCCAGATTTAGGAGAGAGGAAACTTGTTATAAAGGCAGAGAGCAACTTGATCTGATCTACTGCTGCACTTACAATAAAGTACACCAACCCTGAAAGAACAGTTAAGACAACCAGGTACATGAGGAGCGTTGCCAGGAAACGGGGCATCCATCGTTCCAGAAAAGCAACGGCTGGTGCAAGCGCATAGGCCAACAAAGCTGCCAGGACGAGCAAGATAATCGTCCTTGATATGTGTCCTGCTGCCGTGAAAACAATAAACAACACTCCAACCCAGGCAATAATCGCAAGCGGAATATCACGCCTCCGCGCCCACTTCGTCGCATCACGCGAGAGATCATCTGGTGAAGGGCTATCATCCAGAATATCGTAGTCATTTGCAGAAGCGGGAGCCACTGCAACCACACCTCCACCCGCTTCAGGGGCTTTCCTGACAACATGCCCAACGACCTCCCAGCCACCACGTACCAGGCCCAACAGGTTGCGCGTTCTCCGCTCGTTCCTCACATCTGAAGCCTGCTCGTTTGGCTGATGCCCGTTCTCAGTTGTGCCGGGTGGCGGCCCCTGGTCGCCAATTGCATCGTTTTCAAATGTCCCATTATCGCTCATATCGGTCACTCCAACTCTCTTTCCCTCTGCTGAAACCAGATAGGAGCGTCACAGAACGTGCGTCCTACCCTGGCTTATCCGCATATGCGAAGATATAAAAAAAGAAACTCCGCAAAAGTAGTACATATATGGAACGAAAGAGAGCATCCTTCCGTCTCAGAATAGTAGAATTCAGCTTTACAAAGCAGCACTTACGCTTTCTTCCCACGCCCGGCGTTCAGCTCCCTGTGGATCGTTGACGACCTCATATGCTTCATTGAAGAGCATTGTCGCTCGTCGATCTGTATGATAGGCTGGCCATGTGGGTAAACGAGGTATAGCAGGCTCCCCTGTATACGCAAAAGCAATCCAAGCGGCATGCATATCTTCCGCAATCTTTTGACGCATTGGGGAATCACCTGTGAGCATCTCTACACCTTGCTTATCCAGATTATTCCAGACGAAGGGAACTTCGAGTGCGTGACAGGCCTTTAGTTGTCCACCAAACGCTGGCGAAGACCAATCAAAGCGATACATCCAGACAGGCGTTCCTCGCTCCAATGCACGGTCGGCAAGACTTAGAGCCGGGATACGAAACGTACGGTCGGTCAGGATATCGACCCATGCATCTTCTCTAGTTGCTGCATTCGCTTCGTAGAGGGCCGCCACCTGCTCAGCTTTTTCGCCAAAAAGTTTTTCCAGCAAAGGCATCTTAAAGACGGCTTCATTAGGATCCATCAAGGTGAACAATCTCATCTCATCGCGGTTCGTGCCTATGAGCAGGGATACACCATCGGCAGAGCCATGCGCAATAGCATCAAGGGGGGGTTGTGGAAGCGTCTTGCCATCAATTACAGGCTCGAACGGCAATCCTCCACCTGGAACGGTAATGGTGCTCTGTACCTCAAGCAATTGTTCAAGCGGAACGCTGAGCAGGTCAGTCGCCTTTTGCACATTGAGCGCATTCATGAATGCACGAGTGATCGTTGTGGCTTTCTCTGAGGTACGAACGTTGTGACTGGCACCACTCTGGAGAATAGCTCGCTGATAGAGTCCCTTTGCCTGAGGCATGGTAAGCAACGCACCAATACTCATCGCGCCCGCCGACTCGCCAAAGATGGTGATATTCGCGGGATCGCCGCCGAATGCGGCAATATTGTCACGCACCCATTCTAAGGCCGCAATCTGATCGAGCAGGCCACAGTTGCTGGAAAAACCTGCATCCGTTCCCTCTACATCCGCCAGGTGCAGGAAGCCCAATGCCCCTAGCCGATAGTTGATGGTAACAACGACGACATCGCCGTTGCTGGCAAATGCCTTCCCATCATACCAGGCCGTTGAACCTGAACCAGCCGTAAATGCACCACCATGAATCCAGAATAGCACGGGTCTCTGCCTGTCATCGGCACCCGGCGACCAGATATTGAGAAAGAGACTATCCTCGCTCGATAACTCTGGCGTAGCAGAAAAAAGGCCCATTATCGCGGCAGGTTGAGCTGATATAGCCCCGAACGCTGTAGCATCACGCACGCCAGACCAGGAGACAGGCTTTTGCGGCGCATGAAAACGTAGCTCTCCCAGCGGCGGTTGCGCAAAAGGGATCCCCTTCCAGACGCTGACATCTCCATCAGTGGTGCCCTGCACTTTTCCGTAGTGTGTCTCTACAAGCGTACTGCTCATGATGTTTACTCCAATATTTCATTTACTAGTATTTTCTATTTCATAGCCTTCTAAGAATATACGATAGAACACCCCTTGCTAACAAGCCAGGTTGTATAATTATTGCATGTCAATTTTTCCAGCATTAAAAACAGCCTACCTCCTGGCCCATCAAGGGGGCGAACATCTGGCACCGACCAACACGATGGCAGCATTTGCTGTGGCAGACGGCATTGGCGTTGACTTTCTCGATATCGACGTACACATGAGCAAAGATGGTCACCTCGTCGGCATTCATGATGGTACGGTGGATCGCACTACGAATGGACATGGACGAGTAGATGCTTATACTCTAACCGAACTGCAAACGCTGGATGCTGGCTACAACTTTCGGGATCTGCAAGGCACCTATAGCTATCGGGGCAAGGGAGTCAGAATTCCAGCCCTGGAAGAAGTGTTCAGCACCTATGCAACGAAATGCTATCTGCACTTTGAAATCAAGGGCGCCTATCCCAAAGGTGGACCATCCCAGATTGAAGAAAAGCTCTGGACGCTGATCCAGAAATATAGCATGGAAAAGAGAGTCATTGTGAGTGCTTTCCAGCAAAAGATCGTTGAGCGCTTTCAACAATTGAGTAGTGGGCAGGTCGTCCTTGGTGCGGGTACGGCGGAGGTAGCCCGCTTTGTCATTGCCCATAAATTAAGGCTGCCCGGTCTCTATCAACGCACATCGCATGTATTGGCAATTCCGCTGCATAGCTATGGAATCAACCTCAAAGACCGCTCATTGATCCAACAGGCCCATCGTCTAGGTATGCAGGTCTATTATTGGACGATTGATGACCAGCCTACCATGCAAGAACTGATCAATCTGGGTGCCGATGGCATCTTCACCAATCGACCAGATCTGCTCAAAGAAGTGATTAGCGCCTCACGCTCTTGATAAAGCGCACCGTCACGGTCCCAAGTAGGCAATAGATGATAGCCATCGCAAAGAGCAACTGGTATCCAATTATGGGATGACCTGAGCGTGTAAAGTTATCGATGAGCGGTCCTCCCAACACAGGCGCGATCACCTGGGGCAGAGAGAGCGCGATATTCCAGATCCCCATGTCACGTGCATAATGCTTTTCGGATGGAAGCACATCGGCCACCAATGCCCAATCAACGCTCTGGTACGCACCATAGCCAAGCCCAAAGAGCATTCCTGCCACCATCACGATGACAAATGAGTGCGTAAAAACGAAGATGACTCCCACAACCAGCATAAAAGCGCCAGAGAGATAGACCAGCCGCTTGCGTCCAAAGTGATCCGAGAGCCAGCCAGCAATAAAGGCGCTCACAAGACTGGTGAGAGAGACGAGGATTAAGAAATTGGTCGTTGCCTGCTCTGGATGGGTCGCACCAATGACATCGCGCATGTAAAACTGCAAGAAATCCTGAATTGTATAAATACCCAACATCATCACCAGACGCGTGACAAAGACCCAGGCGAAATCTGGATGGCGACGTGGCTGAAATTCAAACAGGCGTAAGATGCCGACCGTCGTCACCAGTTCCAACACCACCTGCTGCACACTGCTGTTAATCTTAATACCTGTACTCATATTCCAGAGTTGCATTCCTGTCCAGACAACTAGAACGGCTACGGTCATTCCTAGTAAGGTCAACAGTGTTGAACGCGCTATCCAGGACCGTCGCACAGGCTTCTCACTATCCTGCCGATCTATCGGAACATAGTAGTTTAATGCGTGAGCACGCTCCCGTACAGACAGGATCGTCACCAGCATCAAAACCAGCATAACTCCCATAATAATGCCATACGTTAACCAGAGTTCCTGCTGATAGACGAGCTGCGGCTTTGTACCATCGAGCAAGCTACCTGCCACCAGCACACCACCAACATTCCCAGCAATAGTGAGCAATCCGATCACTCCAGAGGTCAGGCCACGCTGTTCGGAGGGCACGATATCTGGTAAAAGGGCATGAAAGGGGGCCTGTGCAGCATTACTGGCAAACTGGATGAGGATATAGGCGCAAGTAAGGGTGAGAATACTATGTGCGGTTGCCATCCAGAAGAGAGCTGCAATGTTCAGCAAGGTGCCCAGCAAAATATAGAAGCGCCGTCGTCCCCAGATTGCAAGCCTACCGCGTGTATGATCGCTCAGCCAGCCAAAGAAAGGATTAGCGACCAGCGAGACGAAGGCACCAGGAATTAAGACAAATGCCAGTGCAGTCCCTTTATCGAAATTGCCCGCTATTCTGAGTACCTGGCTGGGCAAAATAATAATACCAAGTGCCCCCCAATGAAAATTGATGGCAAACGCAAAAATGCTGATCGCGAGCATACGCGACCAGCGAATCCTGGGACGTTTGATGCCAGGCAAATCGGGGGATGCAGTCTCCGTATCCCCTTGCTCCAAGGTATCCATACATTCCCTGCCTTCTTCTACCTGAAAATATAGCAGCCAGACGCGGTGGGCTTGTAAACCGCACCCCTACACCAGCATTGGCTTTGTTTATCATATCTTGCCAGCGGTGGGCTTGTAAACCGCGCCCCTACACCAGCGTTGTGAAAGTATAGTAGACAAGGCAATGCTGGTGTAGGGGCGCGGTTTACAAGCCCGCTGTAAGGGAAGGAATTAGCGGAAGAGGCGTTGACGACGACGGGGGCGGCGTGCATAGGTGCCACGGCGATAGTAGCGCTCGCGGTAAGGATGATAGACGCGGCGATAGGCAAAAGCACTCCACACAGCCACAAGCAGGGCGGCAACAAGAACAGAGGTGAATAATGGCACACCAGCAATCATAGGATCACCCGCAAAATGGATGCCAAAAACACCAACGATCAGGAAGATGGCGATAAAGCCGAGAACAGTAGCTCCAATAATGCCATCCGGCGCTCTTCGACGAGCAATCAACTCGCCAAGGAAACCAACGATCAGGGAAATGATAAGCCATACAAGCAGATTCTGGATGGTGATATGCATGGATTTAACCTCCTCTATTAACATGAGAATAAATTATTAACAACTTCCCTGTTAATACGGATAAGCGCGACATTTCGGTTCAGATCCATCGGGCATACATCCGGAGTTGGTTTACACAAACTGGTGACCATGCTGTTCCAGGGTTGTTTGTGCCTGGATCAGGTAGCTCTCTTGCAGCAGGAGATAGTCAGTATCAAACGTCGAGAGGGCGAATATTGGAATGGATGCGGCGGCCAGAGGAGCAGCCAGAGCCACCAGGATGCCGGTAAGAGAGAAGTCCAATGGTCCTTGCACCTTGATAGCTCTCCAGCTTCCTTCATATTGTACACTACTCGGCACCAATAATTGGGAGCAAACAAGCGAAAGTTCGTCGGATGTATAGGTAATTGAAAGCAATGTTCTGTTTTGCAACGCCCATTGAGGTATGTCGGCAGAGGGAGACAGGCGACACACCGCAAATGTATCGGACAATATTGTAAGCTTCATCGATATCTTCCCTCCCTTATCATAATCTTGGATCGACGGGTTCACTCTCCATCGCCAGCACGCCAAAGACACATTCATGCACTCGGCGCAATGGTTCAGCATGCACGAAACGTTCTAGAGACTCGACGCCGAGGGCAAACTCGCGCAAGGCAAGGGAACGTTTGGTGCTCAGGCCACGGAAGCGCAGGCGCTCAAGGTTCTCAGGGACATCATATTCTGGTCCGTAGATGATACGCAGGTATTCAGGGCCACGACACTTGACGGCGGGCTGAACAAGGCCGCGCGTACCACGTACAACAAATTCAAGGGGCTTCACGACCATACCTTCACCGCCTTGCGAGGTGATATGCTTCCACCAGGAGATGCCTTGCTCCACGCTGGCGGGGTCGTTGACATCGATGGTGAGATGAGGCGTTGCCAACAACAACTGAGTATTAGCACGACAGATCTGCGCCAGGGTATTCATATGCCAGGCATGATCACGATCAAAGTAGGTCGCCCCCTGCGTGGCCATGAGATGAAATGGAGCGAGTTTGAGATCGGCAAGCGAGGAGACGGGCCAACAGTAGAGCCGATATGCCTCGACGTATTGTGATGCCAGTGCCTGACGCCGCCGATAGGTATCGAGCAACGCACTGGTATCCTGACCGTGCTGGCGGGCCCTCTCCAACAAGGAGACAGCTTCACCGAGAGCCACCCGCGAGGCAGCCCCAACGGCAGCATATTGTTGGAGCAACAGATTCTGAGCTTTGACGGACCAGGGCATCAACTCGCAATCGAAGCAGGCCCAATCCGTATGAAATTGTTCCCAGAAATTCGCATCATCCAGGGCTGTGCGCAAAGAGATAAGCAGTTCTTTTTCCAGGCTACTTGTATCGAAGAAGCGCCGGCCCGTACGGGTGTAGCAGATACCAATTCCCTCATTCGTCACGCCGAAGCGGGTACGTGCCGCATCTTCATCGCGGCAGACAATCACCACGATACGCGATCCCATATGCTTCTGCTCACAAACAACCTGTGCGATATTTTCATGGCGATAATAAGAGAACGCCTCCGTAGGATATTCCAACAGGCCAGGTTCCTTGCTCGTTTCACAGGGCGACATCGTAGGGGGCAGATAGATTAACCATTTCGGGTTTGCGGCAAAACGGCTCATAACCTCCAGAGCTGCGCTGGCATTCTCTTCACGAATGATAATATTTGGCAGCAGGCGTGTCGAGATGATACGCTTGCCAACCACATCGTCGATATCTAGCACATCGTCATGCTGCTGCTGCGCGGTAAGCGCGGGTGCCTGCTCCTTTTCGAGCAAGAATGGCCGTGGCGATTCACGATAGGCACGTGCCGCCTGCACCGAGACCAGTTCTTTTTCGGGATAACGCAGGGCGGTTAACCTGCCCCCAAAGACGCAACCAGTATCAATATTAATGGTTCGATTGAGCCACTCAGGTTCAGGAATCGTCGTATGACCATACACCACAAAGGCTTTCCCTCGATATTCGGCAGCCCAGTTGTGACGAATAGGCAGCCCCAACTCATCGACCTCGCCGGTCGTTTCGCCATAGAGGGCAAATTCGCGCACACCCCGTGAACTGCGCCCTTGCATGGACTCTTTCATACCCGCATGCGCGACCACCAGTTTCCCGTCATCGAGCACATAATGGCTGATCAGGCTATCCAGAAACGAAACGATGCGAGCCTTAAATGCTGGCGGCTCCTGCTCTAGCTGGGCTAAAGATTCCGCAATCCCATGCGTAATACGCACATCGCGCCCCTTGAGCTTACGCAGCAGTTTGACATCATGGTTACCAGGCACACACAAAGCAACGCCCGCAGAGACCATATCCATAGCCAGGCGCAACACATTGGGCGTAGCAGGCCCCCGATCAACCAGATCACCCAGGAAGACAGCCTTACGCATTTGCGGATGGGAGACCCGGAAGTGGAGTTCCGGCTCCTCCTGGCGCGTGATCTCATAACCCAGGCGTGTCAGCAGGGTAGACAATTCATCGAAGCAGCCATGCACATCACCGATAATATCGAAGGGTCCATGCTCATATTTCAAGTTTGTCCAGAGCGCCTGGCGTTCGATCTCAACGGAATTGACCTGCTCAGGAGTCGTGAGGAATGTAGCGTTATGGAAACCCTCATCGCGCAGGTGGCGCAACGAACGGCGCAATTGCACTGTTTGTTGATGCACAACATGTGGGCCAAAATTGCGATCGGGACGTAGCCGATTTCGCTCCTGGCAGAGATGCTCTGGCAGATTAAAACCGATTGCCACCGCGAGGCAATGATAGTCACGTGCAAGGGCAAGCAAAGGCTTACGCGCCTCAGGTTGCACATTCGTTGCGTCGATGACAGTAAGCTTCCCGGCTGCAAGACGTTTCGCGGCCACAAAATGCAATACTTCGAACGCATCATGGGTCGCACTCTGATCGTTCTCATCATCAGATACGAGACCACGGCAGAAATCGGACGAAAGAACCTCAGTAGGTTTGAAGTATTGACGCGCAAACGTAGATTTACCGGAACCGGAAGGCCCCACCAGGACTACCAGGCAAAGTTCAGGAATTGTTATTTTCATGGCTACACCTTAAAATGACTCAGAAACAGGCAAAGAAAACCTTGCGCGATATGAGCTATTATCGTTTCTTATTTTGCCAGTTGCTCTACATGTAATTATAAATATTTCACCAAATTACAGTGTAAAAAGAAAAAAGAAAAGTACTACGAATTAGCTATGAGGATTGAGAAAACGGCCATTTGCGATGGCGCACCGACAACCTCGTCCTCTACCCCGATAGGCAGGAAGCGCACATTATAGCCAGATTGCGCAGCAACAGCTTGCGCCCAATCCTGGAATTGCTGCCGCGTCCACTCGAAACGATGGTCTTTATGACGGAAGCGACCAGCCGGCAGCAGCGCAAACTTCACATTATATTCGGCATTGGGCGTGGTGATGACAATCGTCGTGGGATGTGCAAACTCGAAAAGCACACGCTCAAACGCTGCCAGACGGGCAGGGTCGAGATGCTCGATCACCTCCACCACAGCAGCAGCATCATAGCCTTGCAAGCGTTTATCACGATAGGTCAATGAACCGTGCAACAACTTGATACGCTCTTTCTGACGTTCAGGCAAGCGGTCCAGGTGTAAACGACTACGGGCCATTTCTAGCGCACGATAGGAAACATCCAGTCCCAGGATATGCGCAAAGGATGCATTATGCAGGAGCAATTTCAGCAGTTTCCCTTCGCCACACCCCAGATCGAGAACACGCTTCGCGCCACTCTCCTGCAACACTTCTATCACCGCATGTAATCGCTGTTCATGTAGACTGACAGATTGTTCGAGAACTGCTTCTTCAACATTCGTCGCCGAGGCTGCAACGTCCTGCTCACGCTCTTCTTCGGCGGTCAGGCGCTCAATGGCCGTACGCACAAGGTCACGGCGATGTTTCAGGTAACGATAGGTGATCTGCTCACGCTCTGGATGGGTTTGCAGCCAATCCTTACCGCGCCTGAGTAACTTCTCCACTTCATCGTCACCGATCCAATAATGTTTGTCATTATCAAGAACAGGGATAAGAACATAAAGATGTGTCAACACATCTTTCAAGCAGCAGGTGGCGTCCAGGGTAACAGTAAAGTACGGACTATCGCCCCAGGCTGGATACGTCTCATCAAGCATATGTGGAGTGAGCGTGACGGTATATCCTAGAGGCTCAAAAAGGCGCTTGAGCCATACCGCACCCCCATTACGACTGGGAACTATTGCGAGCTGAACCTGCAGCGGGATAGGTGTCGTTACCAGATCAGGATATTTCACGCAATGTCCATTGAGAGCCGAGCCAAAGACATCCGCAATCGCCACGCTCAAGAACGAAGAGGCAACATAGGGGCGATCATTTACATATTGCTCTAAAGCCTGCGAACGGTCGCGGTTGCGTACCAGGCGCACGGCATCAATATCAAGCATAAGAGCAGCAGTACAGCGTTCAGTTGTTGCTTCGGGATAGAAGATATGCGCCTGACCAAAGGCCAGCGCGAAAGATTGCAAGCGCCACGGATTCTTATGAAGAAGATAGCCTAGATCCGTGGCAGGTTGATAGGTCGTCGTAATGGTAAGCAACATTGTCGTTCCTGCAATTCTAAAAAACATTCATCTATTTCACACTATCTATAGACGAACCAAAAAGATACCTTGCTTAATAGATATGGTGTTGCAGATTGTAACATTGTGTAACCGGCTTTGCAACACCGGTTATCGCACTCCATCCTTGACATGATTGCTACAATACATTCAGCCTTAATATCGTTGTTGAACAGTAGATCGGCAAATAAATGGCACAAGAGGAGAATACATTAGCATCTAGTAAAAAAGCGAGCAAGCAGTTCTATCAACGTTTCCAACGTGAATACCACTCTTTCTATCAAGAGATTCAAGGCATTGTGCTGGACAATGATCGACATACGTACGCGATGGTGTTGCTTAAAAGGTTGATGGTGCTCTACTTTTTGCAATACAAAGGCTTACTAGACTACGATAAAAACTATCTTTCCAATCGATTACAGGTAATACAAAAAGAGTGGGGCAGGGGCTCTTTTTACCGTCATTATCTCATCCCATTCTTTCATCAATGTTTATACCAATCTACAACACTCACCACTATTCCTTTTACGGGCCATGTCCCAACACTGGTACTTCCCCTTTTTCAAATACATCCTATTGAACAGGGCGCCTCGCATATTCAGATCACCGATGATGCCTTTACGCACATTTTTGCCTTCTTCGATAGCTATCAATGGAAATTAGCTGGACCGACACAGGAAATTGCTGCAAACGAGCTGTATCCAGAGATCCTTGGTGACATTTTTGAGCAGCAGATCAACCAGAAGCAGATGGGGGCCTACTATACGAAGGATGATGTGACAACATATATCGCTACCCACACCATTCTGCCTTATCTTCTGCGCACCCTTGCAGCCCACTCTCCCACAGAGTTTGTGCGCGGATCGGCATTCTGGAAACTTTTACAGGACAGGCCAGAACGCTATATACCCCAGGCGCTACAAACCACACACTATCTACCAAAGGAAACACAGCGCGAATATGCAGAGCGGCACGCTCGCTATCAGCAACTATCGGCGCAATTGAGGGCAGGTAACATACATACAATTGATGACCTTATTATATACAATCTTACTATTACACACTTTATACGGGACGCAATCGCGCAGTGCGAAAAGCCGGAACTGTTGTTGGCCCTATATAAAGGGATGGAACAGATGAGCATCCTTGATCCCACGTGTGGTTCGGGGGCGTTCCTTGTAGCGGCAATGAACACCCTCGCACCACTCTACACCGATTGCCTCCAACGTCTCCAACGCCTGCAAAGCATAACAGACAATGATGCTCACCCCTCATCCTCTAGCACGTCACAGCACGCTTGTTTTAACAAAGAGGAACGTGATAGCTATCATGCTCTCCTCAAAAAGGGGGAGGAATATCCAACGAGCAGCCATTTCGTACTCACTACTATCTTTAGTAAAAACCTCTACGGCGTCGATATTATGGAAGAGGCCACGGATCTCTGCAAGTTGCGTCTCTTCCTGGCTCTGGTAGCCTGTAGCGAACGCATAGAGGACGTTCCACCGTTTTCGAGCATGACATGGAACATTATAACCGGGAATGCTCTGATAGGATCGGTACAAGATCATGACGAAAACAGGACGGAAGTAAGCTCGCGCTCCTCCGTGGGTGTGAAGTTGGGAGAAGAGCCAACCTCCTTTCATTGGTTTAAGAGATTTCCAGAGGTTATGGAGCATGGTGGATTTGATGTGATTATTGGCAATCCTCCATATGTAGAGTATAGCAAAGTCAAACATGAGTATCAGGCGGTTGCATCTGAAGCAGGTAGGTATGGCAATCTCTATGCAGCAGTTCTGGAACGATCACTTGCCTTATGTCGATCCGGTCAGAGTCATCTGGGATTGATCGTGCCATTGAGCCTCTGTGGGGGTGAGCGTTTCGGTTCCTTACGGCGTTCGATCATTCAACAAATGCAAGAATTGTGGCTTTCCAACTTTGAGATTTTTCCCAGCCGCCTGTTCGAGGGTGCATTTCAGCGGCTCTCAATGCTGATTGCCCGTCACGGGAATAGTGGAAAATGCACGACCTATAGCACTAGAATACAGCGCTGGTACGCGGTGGAACGGCCATACTTAATCGATCTGATGCAGTACACCCATGCACAACGTACAGTCAAAACGGATGTATTCCCCAAACTGGCATCGCCACTGCAAGAAACTATTCTACACAAACTGGTCGCGCAAGCCCAGGGGAATAGCATCGCCAGCATGCTTTATCCCTATAAAACAGAACACTTTGTATACTATCAAGAAGCGACGAATTACTGGATGAAGGCCACATGTATCATTCCATACTATAAAAAGAATGGGGTAGTTATGGAACCGACGCATGGAAGATTTCTGTATTTTAGCGAGCCGAGAGTTGCGCGAACGATTATGGCTGTGCTCAACAGCTCGCTGTTCTACCTCTGGTTCGCGACCTTTTCGGATGGCTTTCATCTTGCGCACAGGTTGGTCAAGGAATTTCCGCTCCCTACAGAAATCTATGCCACCACAGATTTAGAGATGTTTGCATTACGGCTGGAAGAAGATATTAAGATGTATGCCAGAATGAGTACCCGCAACACGAAGGCTCATTCAATTGAGCTAGAGG
>JACDAE010000593.1 GCA_013695595.1 Ktedonobacteraceae bacterium
GCGTGAGCCTGCTCAATCGCGCCGGACAGTTGGGAGAGTGGCAGGGTATTCTGCGCCAGTTGATGGAGAGCGAAGGCATTGCTGGACTGCTCCGGGGTCGCTGTTGTCGTCTTCTCTTAGAACAAAACGTGCTGGACGAAGAAGAGTTGCAGCGCCTCACACGTCTCGCCCTGGCAACGGCCAATCCGGCCCCACAGGCTGCTGCATGGATAGAAGGCATCCTGCGTGGCAGCGCCCTCACCGTGTTGCATCAGGATGGGCTATGGCGTGCCCTGGATCGCTGGCTGAGCGAATTGCAAGCAGAGACCTTCGAGGCGCTCCTGCCGATTTTGCGGCGTGCATTCTCTAGCTTCCAGGCACCCGAACGTCGCCAGATGGGCGAGAAAGTCAAACATCTGCATACAACCAACGCTGGGATTGCTGGCAAACGAGGCACAAGAGATCCGAGCAAGATCAATCAAGAGCGTGCGAACAGCGTCTTGCCGATCCTGGCACAGATTATAGGAGTGAATCTTCATGGTAATTGACGAGAAAGAGCGCTTACGCCGCTGGCGCTTGACGCTGGGCAAAGAGGCAAGAGAAGGTATGGGGATGGGACAGGCAGGAGCCAACGGAGATGGCGATGGTTTCGCCCTCAGCGGACGAGATCGTGGCATGGATGGTGTGCTAGAAGCACTCTATGACTCTGATCGTTCCGCTGGATTGGGCAGTTCCGCGCCCAATGTCGCCCGCTGGCTAGGCGATATTCGCACCTACTTCCCATCATCGACCGTCCGCGTGATGCAGCAAGATGCCCTGGATCGCCTGAGGCTGACGCAGATGTTGCTTGAGCCAGAGATCCTGGAACATATCGATGCAGATGTTCACCTGGTTGCGTCACTACTCACGCTTAGCAAAGTCATCCCTGAAAAGACAAAGGACACTGCACGGCAGGTTGTACGCAAAGTGGTGGAAGAGCTTGAGCGCAAATTAGCCAATCCCTTGCTACAAGCCGTGCGTGGCAGCCTCAACCGTGCCACACGCACTCATCGACCACGGGCTAATGAGATTGACTGGGACCGCACGATCCGCGCTAATCTGAAGAACTACTTGCCGGAGCATGGCACCATCGTTGCCGAACAGTTGATCGGGTATGGGCATAAACGCTCATCGTTGCGCGACATTGTCCTGTGCGTCGACCAGAGCGGCTCTATGGCGACATCTGTCGTCTATTCGGGCATCTTTGGAGCTGTACTGGCCTCGATTCGCGCGGTGAGTACACGCATGATCGTTTTCGATACCGCAGTGGCCGATCTTACCGACGACCTGCAAGATCCGGTTGACCTGCTTTTCGGTACCCAGCTCGGCGGAGGGACAGATATCAATCGTGCCCTGGCCTATTGCCAGCAGGTCATTACACGACCATCCCAGACGATCCTGGTCCTTATCACTGATCTCTATGAAGGGGGGAACCGCGATGAAATGTTACAACGCGCAGGAGAACTCGTCGCCAGTGGCGTCCAGGTCATCTGTCTGCTGGCACTGAGCGATAACGGTGCACCGGGCTTTGACCATCATAATGCAGCCGTGCTGGCAGGCATGGGAGTGCCTTCTTTTGCCTGTACACCCGATCTGTTTCCGGACCTGATGGCAGCAGCAATTCAGAAACAAGACATGGGATTATGGGCAGCGAAGAATGATATTGTAACGGCACGTGGGGAAGATCAATGATGGATGCCATCTTTCCCAGGCTCTTATCGTGGGCAATTGTCGCTATCGGGATGCACCACATATTCAAACCAGCGCATTCCGATAGCGACGGGAAAGAGTATTTCATCCGCAATAGCCTGTCCAGTTTTCATCATCTGTTGGCGCTTTTAGCCTCTCTGGTGTGAAAGCCTCCTTTTCAAGCGAAGAAGGAAAGACAGTCTGCAAGCCGTTCTACGTTAATTAGTTATTCAGATGCTCAATGGTGCCCCACACACCGGGCAGGGCCAATTGTTGGAAGATGCGCTCCATTTGTGCCGGAGAATACGGCATTACGGCTTTTAACCACCACTTCATCAGGTGAAGAAATGATCCAGCGAGATACTGAGATGTCACATCCCAGGGGATTGAGGGAGAGGTTTTTCCCCCATAGGTGGTCAAAGTCTGTTCAATGCTTGTGCTCAATGTGGCCTGTGCAGCCTCCCATAACACCTCTCCAGCATTTCCTCGCATCATGGCTTGAAAGTACTGATAGTTCTGTTGAACATGTTGAAACAACTCCAGAGCCGGGATAATCCCTTGTTCCACATTTCGATGTGAGAACTGTTCACTAAATGTCTCAAGCATCTGCTCTGCGATACCTGTCAACACATCCTCTTTATCGAAATAGTGGGTATAAAACGTGGAGCGCCCGATGCCTGCCCGATCGAGAATGTTTTGAATGGTGATTGTATCATAATGTCTTTCAAACAAAAGTTCCAGCATTGCAGATGTAACCATGTGCCTGGTGCGTTGGGAACGTCGATCCTGTTTATCCTGCTTCACGGAAATACATCTCTTTCTTTCCGCACAATTCCAGTGATATGTGCGGTAATGAACAAATCTAGCTCATTGCTTCTTGATGAGAAGTCGCTCACCCCGTTATTCTAATAACGGATAATCTATCCATTACAGAACAAGCTGTTCATCAAAAAGGAGCAAATTTCATGTCATCTATGACTATCCTCATGATCGGGTTGATGTTTTTTATCATGGCCGGGTTGATGACCCTTCTCATGGTTATAGTGCATGCTATCAAGTCTAACGGCAACAAACAGCATGCTAAGATACAAATTGTATTTCCTGCCATCAACTGGATGATCAAGGTGCTATTGCGCCTTGGTATACCTATGACGATATTGGGTCCAATGAAGTTACTCACCGTGAGGGGCCGTAAGACGGGAATACTCCGGACGGTCCCAGTAGACTTCTATGAGTATGCAGGACAGCGCTTTTTAATTGCAACTCACGGCCTGGGCAACTGGGTGTATAATCTTCGTACAGAAGGTGAGGGAAGTCTGAGCCTGGGTCGGAGTCACCAGACCTTTACAGCTTTTGAGTTGCCTCCAGAAGAAGCTGGACCTGTGATCAAAGAAGTTCTAGGACCACTATTCGCTTCTCCAGGGATGCGCGGATCTATTCTGAGACGACACTTTGGGGTAACAGCAGACTCTTCTCTAAATGACTTTACGAATGCAGCCCGGAGCCACCCAGTCTTTCGGATCAGTTCTTCTGAGGTGCTCTCTTCCCAACCTCAGGTAACCCAGATAAACTAAACCGATGAGAGGGAGTATGAGAACGGGGAAGCATTATACTCCCTCCATACGTGCAGGAAAAGTTTCCAGACGTCTACTCATATTCGCTTTTTTCTCGGCAGAATTGGTAGAATATACTCAAAAGGTCCTGCTCTCTGGTGAGCAGAAAGGAACGATATGTATTTCGTATTGGGGGCTGCCATCGTAGTAGCTATTCTTCACTCTCTTTTGCCTGATCACTGGGTTCCGCTGGCGATTGTTGCACGAACGCAGCGCTGGAGCCTCTGGCGCGTAGGGCGCGTAACATTCTTAGCATCGTTGGGGCA
>JACDAE010000653.1 GCA_013695595.1 Ktedonobacteraceae bacterium
CCCGCAAAACACGCACGATATCAACAAAGCGAGCGCCGTAGGCGCGAGGAAAGCGAGAATTAAATAGCCCTGGGAAGTTGCTAGAGAACTTGACCCAGCGCCGAGGTACGTGTAAAAATAGGAGTGCGACACAAGGACGCGTGCGAGGGTGAGACCACCAAGGCCAGCGCCGATAATGGTAATGTAGTGCAATATATTGAACGCGTTCCGCCTGATGAAAGCCAAGAATTAAGGGCCAGAGGATCTCCCACAACATACTAAAAGCCATAAATAAAGCGTTTGCAACGCTATCGATGATGACCATAAGGGTTCTCGCCTCCCCGTTTTTTATATTCTCCGACACGTTAAATGAAAGCTTCGCAAGTGAATGGCGTCCCTACTATTACGTTCAGCATCAACCAGAGGTCATAGTAACCGTGGGCAGCGGGTACGCAACGACCACCATAAACTTCTGCATTGATATGAGAGCTACGCCTGGAGGGATTGCACGCGTGCCTTCTGCTATGGTATAGTAAGTATACCCCCTCCCAGTGGGTATGGGGAAGATAAAAAAGCGAGATCGAGAATAACACGAGGATAAAAGGAGTACAATCATGGCAAGCGTACAGGATATCGTGCTTTCCGTGCCTGATGTAAGTTGTGAGCATTGTGTAAAAGCAATCAATGGGGCATTGGGACCCTTGCCCGGAGTTGAGGCCGTTGCGACCGATATTCCCACAAAGAAGGTTCATCTGCGCTATGATAGCGAGCAACTTTCACTGGAGCAGGTCGAAGAGGCATTGGATGATGTGGGCTATACAGTTGCCAAAGGGCCACAGCCTGAGCCAAAAAGATCTGGCAAACCCCTGAACCTTTTATAGTTGTTAATAACCACGCCTGTTTCAATAGAGAGCGGCGGTGTAAAGTAGTGAGATGAACAAAAAGCAAATCATGACGCGCAGGAGCTTTCTTGTTGCAACAGGCGGTGGCCATTGCCATAATGCGTATCACCAGATGGCTGGCATGATGCGTTTTGTGAAAGTGAACTAAAACTATATGTTTAATGGTCCCCAGGCTACCTGCCGCCATTCAAGCCTCTGACGAGCTGTTGTATCGATATGGGGCATATGCTGCTCTACGAGTGCTACAGTCTCACGCACAAGCATTTCGATCTGGCTAATAGCTGACGGTATGTCGGCATGAAAAACAGCTTCGAGACGATCCGCAAAATCAACAGGAGTAATTGTGAGCGGTGTGATAAAGTGCCGCATTCGTTTGAACTGAAAAGAGGAATAGTAGCAACGATTGAGGCCAGCCAGGACGCCTAATAGATTGTATGCAGTTTCGACCAACAACTCCAAATGGGGAAGAAGTTAAGGTAATGGCTTACCATAGCCTGCGCCAATGCCTCTGGATACGCTGCTATTCTTGCCTGCCAGCTACGAATAAGCGGCTCACCATAGAGGGGCACTGCAATCAGCGTTCCCGCAAGAGCTTTCTGAAGAGGCGTGGTAACATCCAAATCTTCCAATACTGTTGCAATATCGCGTTCCCATGTCGCGACGGTGGCATGCGCAAACTGGCATTCCACCCCCTGCACCTGATAGGCTTCTAGCAATTCATCTTCACCAGACGCCAGAATCCTGCGCCCTTCTCCCTGATTACGTCGTGAGGCATCGCTTAGTTCTTCTGCCACAGGTAGCTTTTCGTAGTAGAGGATCATATCGAGATCAGAGTAGAAATCACTTACGCCTTCAGCAGCCGAACCAGTCACAAGAATGGCTCTGGCACTGGGATGGGCAGCGTAAACCTGCATATTACGTCGTGCAAGGGCCAGCAAGAAGTCGCTGGCTTCACTGGCTTGTCCGGCATCCATATATTGACCTCCCTGAAGCTTAATTTGCACGCTTTAAACAAAGCACACCATACATAATACATCATATAATTAACGGTGGGCGGGCTATTTCACCAGCCATTACCCCTTTTGGTAACAGAAAGAAGGTACTTCCTTGAATCAACCACCAGATATCCAACAAATACACGACCTCGCCGCACAGATAGAAGCATTAGATAGCACAGCCATGGAACAGGCTCGTATGCGTCAAGAGGTTCTCACCAAGCCAGCAGGTAGTCTGGGCAGGCTAGAGGCGCTGGCGATCCAGATTGCAGGCATTACCCGTCAGGTCACACCTGTTATTGAGCGCAAGGTTGTGATCGTCATGGCAGGTGATCATGGAGTCACAGCGGAAGGGGTCAGCGCCTATCCGTCCGCTGTAACCGCGCAGATGGTCCACAACTTTTTACACGGTGGCGCAGCTATCAATGCTCTGGCGCGACAGGCAAAGGCAAAAGTAGTGATAGTCGATGTTGGGGTGGCAACTGAACTGCACTCTCCCGATCTGGTTGAACGTAAAGTTGCTTACGGTACAGCGAATATGGCAATCGGCCCAGCAATGACGCAGGAGCAGATGCTCGCGGCTATCTCTGCCGGAATCGATACGCTAGAGGCACAGGCGCTGCAGGGGATTGAGCTGGTCGCGACGGGCGAGATGGGCATCGGAAATACAACGGCGGCCAGCGCGATTACAGCGGCTATTTTACAGCTTCCAGTCGCACAGGTTACGGGACGCGGCACAGGGCTGGACGACGAGCAACTGGCACACAAAGTCCGCATCATCGAGCGTGCTCTGACAACAAATATGCCGGATGCACATAATCCCCTGGACGTATTGGCAAAGGTGGGAGGGTTGGAGATTGCTGGACTGGTTGGCGTCTTGTTGGCGGCTGG
>JACDAE010000654.1 GCA_013695595.1 Ktedonobacteraceae bacterium
CCCGCAAAACACACACACTCGTAACGAAGCGAGCGCCGTAAGCGCGAGAAAGGACGACTTTTAAATAGCCCTGACAAAGTTGGCTCATCCATCACCCATTCATGAGAAGCGAAGCCTCTGCATCCCCAACAACAAGCCCTCTTCATAGATGCGCCGAATCACATCCTCAATCTCTGGCTCCTGAAACGTGACATCGCGCAAACGATAGCGAGCGCCCAACCAGGATACCAGTTCATGAGCGGGAAGCGCGTCGCGGCTAAAACTAAGCCAGAGGCGCGGCCCCTCTGTACGCATCAGGTGTACACCTTCGGGCAATTTCTGGAGGATCGGCATCCCTTCATCGTAGGATAAACCAGCCAGCTCTGTGGCATCCAGCACAGCAATGAGGGTACGCTCACCATCAAAACGCTCTCGAATACTGGCAACAGTA
Source organism: Ktedonobacteraceae bacterium (assembly GCA_013695595.1). GTDB lineage: Bacteria > Chloroflexota > Ktedonobacteria > Ktedonobacterales > Ktedonobacteraceae > JACDAE01. The sequence continues at coordinate 431 of JACDAE010000654.1, forward strand.
CCGTCATAGAGCTTGCGTCCATGATCGATGATAAGCATACGTGGGCAGAGCATCTCAATATCATCCATGTCATGAGTAGTCAACAGAATCGTTGTCTGCTTCTCGGCATTGAGCGCGAGCAGAAATGTACGAATACGCGCTTTGGTAACTACATCCAATCCAATTGTTGGTTCGTCCAGATAGAGAAGTTCAGGATCGTGCAACAGTGCAGCCGCCAGATCACCACGCATACGTTGTCCCAGCGAAAGTTGACGCACAGGCGTATCCAGAAATTCGTTAAGATCTAGCATGTCACACAAACGCTCGAAATTGGCCTTATAACGCTGCTCCGGCACACGGTAAAGATGGCGTAACAGGCGCAATGAATCGAGTAAGGGAAGATCCCACCACAACTGCGTTCGTTGCCCAAAGACAACACCGATGCGAGCAGCCAGTTGTCTGCGTTGCTGGATAGGGATCAATCCAGCCACCCGCACCTGCCCACTGGTTGGCATAAGGATACCAGTAAGCATCTTGATCGTCGTGCTTTTCCCCGCACCGTTCGGCCCGATCAGCCCGATCATCTCGCCACGTTCCACCTGTAGAGACAGGTTGTGTACAGCATTGACCACACGCACACTGGGATTGACGATACTACGCAATCCACCTGACAGGCCAATACGTCGCTTTACTATACGAAATGTTTTGTTCAGATCTTTGGCTTCGATCATTATTGTCATGCTAAGACTCCTTATTCTCTCACGATGCTTAGAAGAGCATTTCATTTTTAACTGCCCGTACTCTGGTAGCGGTGCACGCCGAAACGCCAGATGAAAGCAGCAATAAAGGCAAAGAGAGCAGCCGCTAGCGGACCAGTAAAAGCCAATACATTGGAGAGGCCAAAGGGCAATGGACGCTCAAGAATGTAGCAGGTTGGCACATACGAGCCAAAAGCGACAGAGGCGACAAATAAGAAAAAACGTTGCAGAATCTGATGATAAATGGTCAAGGGATAACTGAGCATCTCGCGCTCACCATAGGTCAAGATGTTGGTCAATTCGATGGTCTCAATGGTCCAGAAGCAGACGGTGGCACCCAGCAGCAGAATAGTGATAAAGATGCTCGCACCGCTCACCACGCCAAGCCCAAGCACCAGTACCTTCGCCAGCGTCCAGTGGAGATGCGGCAAGAGGTACAATGCCAGAATGAAGGCCAGCGCACCCTGCGTCAGGCGAACAAGGCGACGCAGACGAAAATCGCTTCTGATCACCTGCGTAAAGACACCAACCGGACGCAATAGCACACGATCGAAATCACCACGGCGGATCGTCTCGGCAAAGTTATCGATGCCAGCCCCGATCATCTCCGCAAAGCCAAAGCTGATCGACATAATTGCGGTTAAGAGCACAACTTCGCCAACATGCCAGCCGAGCAAGGTTGGAAACGGGCCAAAGAACAGGAGCACACTAGTAAATTCGAGAACGGTCGTAAAGAGATAAGTCACGATATCCAGCAAGAGATTAGTTTTGTACTGTGCCTGCGCCTGAATCTGCATGCTAATGAGGCGCAGATAGAGGCGGAAATCATGCAGGAATATGTTATGCATAAAGTGGACCATCCTTTCCTCGTGTTAACCGCCTTGAGAGATGATGCGGCGTCCTGCCTGAGCGGTGATACGCCGTACAAACAACGTTATCGCAATCAACCAGAGCACCTGGCGTCCAATCTCAAACACAACACTCCCTCCAGTCAATTTTCCCCCAAGCTGTTCGGCTGGTAAATTCATTAACCCATTAAAGGGCCGCCAGCTCGCCACAAGGTGTAACCATTGTGGAAAGAACGGAAGCGGAACATAGGAACCCGTAAAGAAGAGGGCGATTATCCCCGCCAGCGTCGCGATCCCTCTGGCCTCGATGGTCCAGGAGGCAATTACATTATAAAGGAAGCGATAAGCGATCCCTATCATTGCGCCGAGCGCGAACGCCAGGCAATATGCCAGCCAGGCACGCCATTCCGTCGTTATGCCAATGCCAAAGAGAAGCATGCCAATGATGTACGTTGGGATGCAACGAAAAAGAAGGTAGTAGATGTCCCGCCCAATCTCACGACTAAACCAGTACCAGTAGAAATCACAGGGCTTGCTCATATCCGCGACGACTTCACCTGAGCGGATCGTCTGCATAAGTTCCAGCCAGACTGACCAGCACAGAGATTGTTCATTATGTAGAATAGAAATAGCCATTTTTCCTTTTCTACCCAAATCAAAAAAGATGCAAGATTGCTCTAAATGTTAGAGTTAAGAAGATCCGCCTGTGTTTGCGCTTATCCAGTTTGCGGATGGGGGTTCTTTCTTGCCGTCAGGGTAAAGTGCGTGGGCAAGTATTCGTCTCCGCAGGCAGGAGCGTTCGTTCCCAACAGTGCCTCCGGCGGGACTTAGCGGGCTAGGAACACAGCAGGCCGGGGGAGCCGGTACCATTTCGGATCATCCACAGAAGTCTACAGTACTGGTCAGCAGGGTTGACCTAACACTTCCAGGCACCCGATCGATGACACGCTTACCCACTGGATATTGCATCCTCATTCTGGTATGCTCTTTTCAAAACAAGTGCGAGGCTGTCTGCAGCACGCCGTAGGCAAGGTGAGCAGGCGCTTGGCCACAGCCAAGCAGCTTCGCGCTAGAGCAAGAAGCGAAAGGAAATGGACATGCCTGAGACCGACAACACAACTGGAAACTCGCAGCTGACTGAGGAGCAGATCCGGGCGGCCACGATCGGGGAACTCGTGCCACTGGTTGGGTCTATTCATATCGTCGACTACGACCCCCAGTGGCCTCGGCTCTTCGAGCGCGAGGCCGAGCGGATCCAGGCCATGCTCGGCAAGCGGGTTTTGTTACTCGAACACGTCGGCTCAACCTCAGTGCCAGGGCTGGCCGCCAAACTGAGAATCGACCTGCTGCTCGTGGTAGCAAACTCGGCAGACGAACTGGCCTACGTCCCGGCCTTGGCATCTGCTGGCTATGTGCTGCGCATCCGAGAGCCGGACTGGTACGAGCATCGTATGTTCCATGGGTCGGACACGGACATCAACCTCCATGTCTTCTCGCCGGGCTGTCCGGAGATTGATCGCATGCTGCTCTTCCGCGACTGGTTGCGCAGCCATGCATCCGATCGTCGGCTCTACGAGCACGCCAAGCGGGAGCTTGCTCGCCAGGACTGGAAGTACACGCAGAACTACGCCGATGCCAAGACCGCGGTAATTGAGGAGATTCTCGCGCGAGCGCGGGGAGAGGAGAGAGAAGAGGCGCGCAAGGACGACTCCAGCAAGGAGCAGGAATGTTGAATCCCTACCGATTACATGGCGCTCTCTTTCTGCTACCTGCTGCAAGAAGGGTCTTTCACTCCTTCCAAGGTTCGCGTGTCTGTCTAGACATGTCCAGATAACACGTGTGGGCATCGGCTACCGGGACAAAACAGCGGTAGTTCGTGAGAGAGCAGGTGAAATGCCTATCGTCCCTTGGCATCAAAAGCCAGCATCACCTCCTGTCCGTCA
>JACDAE010000656.1 GCA_013695595.1 Ktedonobacteraceae bacterium
GGTATTCTGTCGAGCGCAGACATGCGCTGACGCTTCAGCCATGGCTGTACAAGATTACGCTGAATATCTTTTACAGTCGTGTGCGTCAGGCAAAGCTGCCCACAGTCTCGCTCAATATACAAGAAGAGAGCAGCCACATAGCCATAGAGGATGATGAATCCACTCAACCGGAAATCATCGCGCTGGGGAACGAAACCTTACGCGAGATGGCTGAACTTTTAGTCAAGTTACCTGTACAATACCGTGAAGCCGTCAATCTGTACTACTTTGCGGGGTTGAGTTATCGCGAGATGGCGGAGCTACTTAATCAGCCAATGGGCACGATTAAGTCTAATCTGCATCGTGGGATACGATTACTGCGTCAGGCATTGATAACCAGAAAAAGCGAGGCGAGATAAATCATGGGATCAACGCAGCATGACAGGCAGCATAATCCAGACCGAGAGCAACCGCGCTCTCTGGATCGTGCCGAAGTACCTGCCCCACCATCTCTGCTTCCTACTGTGTTACAACGCCTGGGCCTGGATGGTTCGCAACCATCTTCCTTACCGCTTTCAATCCTACTCGCACGACTCAATGCATCCGAATGGTATCGAAGGGCCGAGACATTGCATCAATTGGCACAACAGGGACAAGCCGTTCCTCTGGAGCCGCTTGTACAGGCACTCCAGGACGAGCATGGAACTGTGCGCATTGCCGCAATAGAAGCACTGAGCACTCAGGGGTCACGCATTCCTGTTGATCAGTTGCTTGCGACCCTTCATGACCCGGAATGGACGGTCCGTGAAGCTGGAGTATTAGCATTGGAGCGCCTGGGAGAGCATGCACCAGCCGCACCCGTGTTGAATGCTCTGCACTACGATCAGGACGCAATGGTACGCGCAGCGGCTCACTCGGTGCTTCAACACCTCTATCCTCATCTCGCTTCTGCCGTATTGCCAATTTCCGAGGTGCATCCGGAAAACATGGCCGAACCGGCAATTTCTCAATTACATGAAGCAACGATGCCAGAGCAACAATACACGATCAAAAAAAAATTCCGCTCTCTTTTCCTTGCGGGAAAGAGAAGCATACACTATAGAGGAAAAACTGTGCAAAACATAACATTCGACGATTATCATCAAGCACCCATGCGAGAACGTCAGGCTCGTCCAGTCAGATCACATGGGATAGGGCGCAAGGTAGCAATTGGATTTGCAGTGATGGTTGTTCTGGCAAATATAGTTGCCTGGGCGGTTATCGCCCAGAAGCTCCATCCAACGCAAACGGGCGGGAACCCCCAGGTAACAATACAACCTGCAATACCTACCCATACGCCAACCCCAAAACCAATCAGCAAAAACATTGGGAAAACGCTCTACAGCTATCAATGCCAGATGGACTTTGTTCGTGGCCTGGCATGGTTCCCAAATAGCAAACGCATCACCTCCGCCTGCCTTGATGTACAGGCATGGGATGCAACAACAGGCAAACACGCCTTCACATATGAAGCAAGCTCGTCGGCCAGTGTTATGTCAGTAATAGTATCTCCTGACGGCAAACGCGTCGCGGCGTCCAGCCAGAACGTACAGGTGTGGGATGCTGCCTATGGAACACTATTAACCACCTACCAACCAGCAATGGCAGGAACGCAGGCAAATCCTAAAGCCATCTTAAGTGGGGGAAATATGGTCTATGACTCGGCGTGGTCTCCTGATGGCACGATGATTGCCTCCTCAATTGATGGCAATGGGTATGGCTACAATGTGCAGGTCTGGAATGCAACGACGGGCAAACATCTTTTCACCCTACAAAGTAAGCCGGTTACCAGCGCCAGCGATTACATATCACAGGTCCTATGGTCACCGGATGGCAAGCGCATCGCGTTCACCATTGATCAAACGGTCCAGATCTGGGACGTGGCGACAAAACACTTGCTGCGCACTTATCCAGCTAACAGCTTCGCATGGTCACCGGATGGTAAATATATCGCATCGACAAATGGGGATGGCACTGTTCACGTCTGGAATGCCAAAACGGGCCAGACCGTTTATGTCTATAAAGGTCAGGCTCAAGAGCAGGGAGTTGGTGCGCTGGCATGGTCACCGGATGGCACGCGCATCGCCTCTGGCGGGACGGATATCCACATCTGGGACGCAATGACAGGGAAAAAGATCTTCGTCTATAAAGGGTTTGGCAACGGCCAATACATTAACATAAACATCATAAAGTGGTCGCCTGATGGTACGATGATTGCTTCTGCCGCTGGTAATGGACCTTATGGTGGCATAGGAAAGGTGTGGATCGCAGACTAAAGAGAGTCTGCTACAAAGAGACCGTTATGAGGCAGATAGATAGCACTCACAACGGTCTCTTTGTAATTATTCAGGTCTCCTCGCCACCTGCGATGGCTCGCCTCGATTTGGAGTGTATGACAGGTTTCAGGCAATTTGCAAAAATGTAGTATAGTACGGGAGGTATTTATGCATCCATAAGCCATAGTGGAGAAATTATGTTAGACAAAAAACAGGTTCTGGTACTACAACATTTCCGGGAGAATCCTCCGGGGCGAGTCGGTGACCTTTTAGAAGAGCACGGGATTGCTTATGATGTCGTACAGGTTGGGACAAATCAACTCCCTAATCCCACAATGTATCAAGCACTGATCGTCCTGGGTGGAACACAACATCTTTACGATAAACACAAATATCCCTATACAGTCCATGAAGAGATCTATCTTCATCAGGCTATCAGGCAAGGCATTCCTTACCTTGGCATGTGCCTGGGTGGACAACTGCTGGCCAACGCGTTCTATGCCACTGTGAGCAGGCTTCCCAAAGAACATATCGGCTTCTTGCAGATCCATTTTTCGGAGACGGGTCTGCAAGATCCTCTTTATAAAGGACTACTTGGCTACGAACAGGCATTTCAGTGGCATGAGGATTGCTTTGCGTTACCTGAAGGCGCTATCGCTCTTGCTCATCATACAGATGGCTCCAATCAAGCGTTTCGCTATGGGCACCATGCCTATGGTATCCAATATCATGTCGAACTAACCGCTGATATGCTCAATACCTGGTTGCACGATCCTACCCTAAAAGATGAGTTCATTGGAGAGTATGGCGATGAAGCATACAAAAAGGTCGAACGAGACGTTTCGAGTCTCTTTCCGACCTATGCACAACATTCACGTATTCTGATCGAAAATTTCTTCGAGATCAGTGATTTGCTCTAAGTTTCCTTTCACATGTATCTTATAATGTAGAGATGCGTGTGAAAAGCTAAAACAAGTTCTAGTCCCTCACTTTGAGTTCATCACTGGCAGACGCAACCAATTCTAGTTCGCGGTATTCAAAATCGGTCAGCCTGTCCTCTCCTGAGAGTTCAACATAATAAATGTAATAAGGGTCGGTCCGGCGTCTATCTTTATCGACCGACCTGACAATGCCTGTGTTTCCATCCATACTGGCTGGTCCCTGGTGAAACACGTTCTCGATAACACGTACGCGATCACCTACTTCAAATGCTTTATTGCTCATAACTTCTGCTCCTTTGCTGCCGTGAGTATATCACATATACAGGTCTCATAGTAGAAATGCTCCCTTTTAATGGAAGTGTGATATTCTCAATGCATAACAGTATGCTTGCTGGCCTAGAGAATAACGCCATTGGCTTTGCGCAGAGCGAAGGCCGTTTGAATGATGGCATCAAATTGTGGGTCCAGTTCTCCTTGAGGCACGCTATAGTAGATTGGTTCGTGCACTTTCTGATTGTGACGAGAGGAATGATTGTCCGCGTGTGCAGGCTGGATCAGAAAGTGCCAACTCTGCTCGCTTTTTTTGGTTGGCAGGTAGCCGGCAACCAGCATGGCACCTTTAAACTGCGCATTGGAGACATACAATTTCGTCTCACGCTCGTATTCGTGCTTCAATCCATAGCTGCTATATCCTTCATCGACCTTTGTCGATGCCTGGACAGCGTGCTCAATCCAATAGGAAAGGGCGTTTTTCTCTGCGAGGGAGAGCGTGTCATATGCACGAGGATGATCTCTCTGGCGCGTGTCGTCCAGTTCAGAGCAGATGCGCTCGTAGTCTTCTTTACTCATGCGTCCATACCCATAGAGCCATCTGGCGGAACCAGTTCGATGTAGGCATCTCCATCCACCATGGCAGAAAAGACGCGCGTCTCATTTGTACCACTCATAAGGACATAGACAACACCACCATCGGTTGCGTTAATGCGCCCCTGCTCGCCTGTGCGTTTCACACGTACACGATCGCCTTCCTGAAAGTACGTTCCATCAGTATTGGTCTCCATGTTGCTCTTCTTTCTCTGTTATCTTGTATTTTGCTGGCTTGTGAAATCTATTTTAGATGCGATCATTGTATTGATTGCGCTTTTTTGCATGCGCTTGTTTCTGAGCTCCTGTACGATATCTCATGTACACAATTGTGCAAACAACGATCACGAGGATCAATATCAAAAGAATAGATGGCGGCATAGTGTTCTCCCTCGCAGGTATGTTTTAAAAACAGTACTTTCTCAAAATGAGGAAGACTATGAGGAGAAGTCCAGGCACCGTCTCACAAGAGGAATGCTCGTATGAAAGTGCAAGAGATGTTCTAAGTATACTGTATTTTTAATAAAACTGCAATATTTATTAAGTTACAACCAGGGCTATATAATTTTCGCTTTTTCTCTGGATTCGGCCCGCTTGCGGGCCGAAAAGGGTTACGAGTGTGTGTGTTTTGCGGG
>JACDAE010000672.1 GCA_013695595.1 Ktedonobacteraceae bacterium
GATTGGCGGTGGCTGATTGGCCACTGCCGGTAGCGGCCCAACTGACATACCACCCACGAAAGGAATATTTGGTTCCACCTCAGAAAAGGTGGGAATTGAGAAAAAGGCAAATGCTGCAAGGTAGACAAAAAAGCAGGTGCCCACAACAAGCCATTGCCCAAGGCATCCCAGATTGTTTTCTCCCACAACTGCAAACTCGCGCCGAGCCACCGTCGTCCATACGGCCGCGACGATTAGCATGCCAGCAGCCAGCATCATTGCGATCAAAATCTGGTTGGGTGCAGTGTGAATCAGGAGTGTTGCGCCGGCAACCACAGCGGCGATTACGACACCGCCGACTATTACCACATTACGGTGCGATTTCCAGGCCCAGACCGCTGCCATAAGCATTGCAAAGAAGTTTGTGGTAACGATTGCATCGACGATGTAGCCACCTTCCTGTGAGAATGCGCAGCTACCAGGGATAAATGCTTTACGGGCGCAGACTGTCAGGTAATCTCCTACGCCAACGCCACCAATCACCCAGAAATGCATCCAGGAGATAAAAGGATAAACGGCGAACCAGGCCAGGATCAGGATGGCCCCAATTTGAGCCAGTCCGAGCGCACCAGTCATATACAGAATAGGCATCGTACGCTTACGCACCGGGCGCATTAAGTAATGCAGACGTAAGGCAAATGCACCTGCCGTTACAAAAACGGATGCCGCCAGGATGATACCTGCACATAATGTGATTAACCTATTCCCAAAAAATGGGCGCAACGGGAACAATTGCTTGCCTAATCCGGCGACATCAACATAGGTATAGAAAACCATGAAAATGACGAGCAGGAGAGACCCCAGGATAATCATCAAACGAACAGCAGATGTGGTTCCAGGGTCGCGACGATCTGGATTGCGCTGTTCACGGATAGCCAGTTGACTGTAGAAGATCATCGCAACGCCAACTGCAAAGAGGACGATAGCGATCATTACAAAATCAACTGCATTGGACTGAAACCAGAGTACTTTCCCACCGAGCAGAGGATTCCAGCTTGACGTTGCGGTAGGGAAATATTGATTACAGTTCGGTTGCGCGGTGGAACACCCGGTCAGAGTAGACCAGAGAAGGAGCGCCAGGCCGCCCAGAGACAGTACCGTCCCCAGGCCTGTAAAGATGATGGGTGGCACCACAGGCTTGGGATCAAAAAGCATCACGATCACCTGGATGATTGCGAAACCACCCAGACAGACCAGGCCGAGGCCCAATGCTCCGATCTCCATCCCTTGCAAGCTTGCAGATGTCATCTGTAAGTAAATGTAACCAGGGAGTTGCCCTATTAAAATAGCGGCAATCAAAAAGAAGCCAACTGCGAAAATCAGTGCACGCGCCCATGAAATTCGTTCAGGTACTCCCTGTTGTTGTGCTTGTTGCATGGATCGCAATCCCTTTCAACATGTCGTTCACATGCGTCACAACGACATGACCAGCGATCAAAGTAATGCTTATGGCACCTCTTTGAGAAGATGCCATAAGACATTAATTATTTCGTAATGACCAACTCTGCCAACATCGCAGGATGAATACGGCAGAAGTAGTATATTCTATGATCCGGGTTTAAATTGTAAGCTGCCATCGTCACGGTGTACGAATAGGTGCCACCAGTCTTCACATACTTAGCTGGATCATTGCCAGAGTCAAAAATCTGCGGAGCTGGTTTAGGAGAAGCCGTCGGATCATCTCCACTCAACGCCGTCACAGTATGCGCCTGACTGGTTTTATTTGTCCAGGTGATGACCGTGCCTACCTTCACCGTGATATTAATTGGACTATAGCATGAAGGAGTACACGCTGCACCGGCTGGAGGATTCACCATATCGAGGGCAACCGTCTTCGACTTTGTATCGTCAACTGGCGTCCCGAATTGTCCATTTGTGCCTAGATTTACCGCTGTTTGATATTGAGTTGGGTAGGTAGCTTGCACATAGTCCAACAATCCGCCAAATCCATTCTTGACAGAACTTCCATACCCTTGTTTCTTCAGATAAGCTGGACTCGCGGAGCGGATAAACTGGATCATATATTGAGTCTGATTCGCATCCAGAGCGCCACCATACGTCTGGCTCATTGGGATCGCCCCCGCCGTCGTAGGTGCTGGAACCTTTGGATTATACACTCCAGACTCAACCACACGCTGTAGATCCTGGTCACTCAATTGATTTAGAGCATCAATCGTGTATCCATTGTATTTTACGTCTACCAGCTTACTGTTTCTGACTGCATAACATTGAAAAGTGCAATATTGGGCATAGAGTTGCATTCCGCTGGTGATCGCTATTACTTCCTGGCCATCCTTCTGGCTGGCTTCAAAACCCGTCTCTCTAATCCAGAAGATTGGAATCATGATTGAAACAATAGACAGCATTGCCAGCGCGCCATAGCCGGTCTTCCCAACCGCGTTCGTACGCGAATAGAATAAATACAGAAAACCAACCGCGACGACCAGCAGCACAATAATGCCCACGGCAGCCTGTCCAAAATTTACCATAACACACTACCTTTTAGTTGATTGGCTGGACGCTCTCCATTATAGACATGCAAGGAGAGCTGTAGCAGCCACAATTTACAGAGGTCTGATACGATTACACACTATTTCCAGAAAACGGGCTTCCACAATGCACATCTTGAAAAAAGTGTATTGTGGATTGCCCTGTTCGCATCATGTACACTCTACTGTCGGTGGCGCGATCAGACGTGTTGTTTGATCGGGATGTGGCACCGTGTTATTCAAGGTACCTGTGTCTACTATAATATCTTCTCCCGAGAAGGTCAATGCGAAGCGGTCAGCGCTTCTCGGAGCTGGACCATCCAGGTATTCGCCATCGACGTTATAGTGCGAACCATGGCACGGACATTTAAAGCTGATGCATGTATCACGAAAATCAAATGTACATCCCAGATGCACACAACGTTGATAGATCGCTATCCAATAAGAACCATCGGCATCCTTTGTAACCGTCTCTGCGCTTAACTGATCAGAAAGTTGCGGTCCATTCAAGAAAAATTTCGTTTCTTTCGACAGATGCACCAGGTACGTTTTCGCCTGCTGCCGATAGTAGACGCCCGCGACATTTTTCTTGAAGTTCGCTGGTAGTTCTGCCGCGAAATCGGTCTTCTTGCCGACTGCGATGGGAGAACCAAACTGACCAGCAAGATTGGGATAGAGCATGTATAATGCTCCCGCCACGCTTGCGGTTGTAGAAATTCCCCAGACAGCCAGCATAGAACGCCGCACAAAGCGCCGACGCGATATACGTTGATTCGCAATCTCTGCCGCTTCCGCGCCGCCACCATGAAGTACTTCATATTGCTGCGGCGTAATCGGCGGCCTGTTGATATTATCTATACTCATAATTTGTTGTTTCCTCGCCTAAAGGTCAAAGTAGACGCCGGTCTGCCACGGCCATGCCCACAACCAGCCTGGGCCACGGAAGAAACTCCCTGCCAGCGTAATCACTGCCCAGAACACAACAAACATTGTGAAGGTCACAATGGCTACTTTGCGATCAGCATAAGCCCGGCTTGGGTTGCGATCTACATATGGCAACACAGCGAGTGCTCCCAACGTCAGCCCTGGTACAAGCACACCAGCCGTCGTCGGTGGGAAGTAGTGCAGTAATTCCTGCAATCCCAGGAAATACCAGGGTGCCTTCGCTGGATTAGGCGTGACATTCGGATTCGCCGGGCCTTGCAGGGGTGCATTAATTTGCAACGACAGCAATGTTACCATCACCATCACTGCCGTGGCGGCGAAGAACTCACGTACCAGCAGGTGAGGCCAGACGAAGACTGAGTCTTCGAGCGGCTTCTCTACACGCGTGATAGCTTCCTGTCTTACTACAGCCAGGGTACGATACCGTCGCTGTGTGGCAGACGCCTGCGTTTCTACCTGCGGTTCTTTCTGTTCAATTGACATATAAGCATCCTCTCAAGAGCGTCCTAGACGCTCGTGGAACAGACATCTCTCTTAACGGGTTACGCCAACCGCCGAACGCT
>JACDAE010000684.1 GCA_013695595.1 Ktedonobacteraceae bacterium
TGCTCTCGTGGCTCGCGTCCTTCTATCATGGCCAGGATATCCTGTTCATCGTCTGCAAGCACGGTTACGTCTCGTGATTTTCCTCCTTTCCCATTCTCAACATGCACGGAGATGGTTCCATCTGGCATGATCGTCACATTGCCTACGCGCAGATCACGCATTTCCGCATATCGTAGCCCGATTGCCTGAGCAAACCGCACATGCTCTGGCCAGTTCTTCGGCTGAAAATGGGCATCTTGCTTCACAGGAAGACGCGACCGGGTAATCGCCTCCCGCGTGCGTTTGGGCAGTTTGAGCGAAGAGGAGACCTCTCGACCTAAAACCATACGTAACGCGCTCCGAATCGTTTGCAGCGTCCAGGGACTTCGGCCCTTTTCGATCAATGCTTGTAGGTACTGGGTTGCCCACTCATCGGCGTGAGCAGCCACTATGGCATGATCGTTGACGTGGTGAGTTTCTTTGACCCAATCAGCGAACGCCATAATCTGCTGTTGGTAGACCCGTCGGGTGGTGTGGGAATGGATTTTTCCCGTCGAGACATTCCAGCGTTTTGTGTCAGTGGTTTCGCGAATGGCTTGTTTGGCCTGATGGCGACTTTCGCCGATCGCCATTAAGCTATCAAGCTGCTTGATATAGGCATATCCAAGACCAGAGCGTTTTCCCATCTGGGTGTTCCTTTCACAGGTGGCAGCGGTGTATTCTCTCTGCCAGTGGTTGATGTACTGGGTCAATTGTCATGGTAAGGGCATTCCTCCGAGGCTGTGTTCATCTGCTGATGCACCCCGCGACATCGTTTGTTTTCCGCATTCCAAAAGCAACTTTGTTGTTTATATCCCCACGTGTTTAGGGAATTTGAGCTTGATTGCGATCTCCTCGCAGAACAAGGAGATCACTCATCCAAGCCAACGCACTCCGTGAACAGCAGCCACATCTCGGTTTGTCGGGCAACCCCAGCTCAACTAATCCAGTCTCTCATGAGTGCATGAAAAACGGAAAGGAGCGAATTGACACTGACCAGGGCGAGATTTCCCTGAGAAGGAATGCAAGGATCGTCGTCAAAGCATCCATGGCAAAATTATGGGAACTCCATCGAGGGAGCATCACCATTTTTAAAACACTTCTAGCATAGCGTTCAGGGGTGGGTAGCCGAGGGGCAACAGGGAGGTAGACGAGGGAGAGGGAGGGGTAGATCATGCGTTCCATTTGAGGATAGAGGGTGAAAACGAAGCCAGGAAAGGCAATAAACTCATCTATTTATACCTACTCCTCTTCTGCCCCTGTGCTGCCCCCGTGCTACCCCTGCCAAAAAGGTATACTTGGAGCAGGCACGGTACGCACATAGGCGGTATTTGTCCCGTTTTTCATGGTACTTTGACGGGACCTGTCCACCCTTTTCTGATACCAACGATTATTCTTGCATTTCTCTCGACATGTACTGATTATCTGCGTACATGTACCATCCTTTGACGTACAATGAAATGCAGGTGCAGAAAGGGAGTTTTGTAGCGTGGCTGATGTCAAAGCCTGGAAGAGATTCCCAGGCACAACAAACATCGCAGCGTATTACTCATCAATATGCTCTGTGATAATACTAATCAGACGGAGGCGCCAATAATTCACCGTGCTAATCACCTGATCTCGTTCCTGATTTTGCGGAAAGAGCCGTTTGATTAACCCAATAAAGCCGATCATCGCCTCCAGAAGTTCAGCCGTTTCCTCGGCATCTAAGGCCATCTGTATCTGTGCACCACCAGAAGACAATTGTGTGCGTAGCCGTTTCTCCACGTCCTCTAAAACGTGTATACGCTCTTGAGGAGGCGGCGAAAGTGATTGTAAATACTTGACATATCCACGAATAACATCCGCAATACTCTGAAGTTCGGGGATTGCGAAAGGCACATTTGGAAGTGGCTGTGATTCTTGCTCGCTCATCATGTCTCCTCCTATTTATGAGACTTGCCCACAGGCAAGGTAGACTTCATAGGTCGTTTGATAGCTGTTCCACTCAGTTTCGAGGCGTCCGATAACCTCATCAAATACATCAGGAGGAATGTCTAACAATGAGTGAGCAAGTGGTCGCATCATTGGCCAGCCAGCGAGCATGTCCTGAGCCAGGAGATTGCCTTCACGTCCACCCCAACTGCCAACCGGCAAGATTTTTGTTTCCATCTGAATATTGGAGAGTCTGGCCATCTTCAGAAACGCGCCAATCTGTGACATTTTTGATGCATCAATCCCTTTTGTTGCACTGATTGCTCCCCACCAGGTTAAAAATTGTTTTGTTGCTGGCCCTGCATGATGGAAGGTATTGCCCATCTCAATCAATTCGATCCAGCCTCGGGGACTGGTAACTCTTTTTAACTCTCCAATTACATGGGGCCATGCATCAAGTGGAATTGCGGCAACTAACAGGCGCTGATGAGTATATTGGAAACTATTTGCCACAAAAGGCAGCCCATGCAGAAGATTCCCTCGATAGAACTGATAATTGAGAGGTGTAGATACGGTCGTAGGGACATCCTCTAAATCAAAGCCACAGACACGTGCTTGTGGGTACGCCGACGCAATTTCATGACCCCATCTCCCTGTGCCGCTGCCGACATCAAGAACATGCCCTCCCTTTTTCAAGGTCGCATCAACAGGAGCAAACAGATTTCCTTTTAAAACGGAACGTAAAACAAAATGTTGATAGCCGAGTCGCTGTATTTCCTTCTCATCTTTTGGAAGCAAATAAGGCGCGTCTGCTCGATGGCGTCTCCCATCCTCGTCAAGATATTCTTGTGACCTGTCTGTTGACGCTGATTGTATTGGCAATGTTCGTTCCCAGGACGAAGACGAAACTGGGATGCGTCGTCGCTTCCAGAAGTGGCATCCTTTTCGCTGCGGTGTTTGCATCATTCTTCTTTTCCTCTAGCTCAAGGTTGCATCATAATGTGACACATCCATCTCCTTCTAACCCCCAGGTCTTGGTCTCCATGAGTCTTGCCACTTCTTTGTGCTTCCCCTCCCCAATAAGTTTTAAGAGCAGTTCTGCCCTCCTGTCCATACGGGCAGTGATCGATTCATG
Source organism: Ktedonobacteraceae bacterium (assembly GCA_013695595.1). Taxonomy (GTDB): domain Bacteria; phylum Chloroflexota; class Ktedonobacteria; order Ktedonobacterales; family Ktedonobacteraceae; genus JACDAE01. The sequence continues at coordinate 3,068 of JACDAE010000684.1, forward strand.
ACTTGCAACCACCGCAGATCCATACATTC
>JACDAE010000695.1 GCA_013695595.1 Ktedonobacteraceae bacterium
CCGTTCGAATGCTTCCAGCGAACCAGAATTTGAGCGTACCTGGGCGTTACTGGTTGGTGAGGAAGGCAGAGGAGTAGCAACCATCATCGAAATGGTCAATGTGACGCGGCTGGAATGCATCATCGCATCAGCATCACTCATGCGCCAGGCGCTTGCCCAGGCAATGCATCACGCAACCTATCGCCAGGCCTTTGGGAAACGCCTGCTCGATCAGCCTCTGATGCAAAACGTGCTGGCAGATCTTGCGCTTGAATCCGAGGCTGCGGCGCTGTTTGCCATGCGTTTAGCACGTGCCTGTGATCAAGCGGAGACCAGCGAACACGAGAACCTGCTGAAACGCCTTGGCGTAGCCGTTGGGAAGTACTGGATCACCAGACGCTGTCCTGTTTTCACCGCAGAGGCGTTAGAATGCCTGGGTGGCAATGGGTATGTTGAAGAAAGCATCATGCCCCGCTTGTATCGTGAAGCGCCTCTGTGTTCCATCTGGGAAGGTTCCGGAAATATCAATGCATTGGATGTATTGCGTGCACTCACAAAAGATACGCGCATGCTGGATTGCTTCTTCCAGGAAGTGTTGCCAGCCAGCAAGTCTGATACACGTCTCGCCGCTGCCGTCGCCCGTTTGCAACACGATCTCGCCGATCCTGATGGTCAAGAATGGCGTGCACGCGACCTTGTTGAGCGGATGGCACTCGCCTTGCAGGGAGCACTACTGGTGCAACACGCCCCCACTGCGGATGCGGATGCCTTCTGTGCCACACGCCTGGCCGGTGATTGGGGCAAAGCCTTCGGAACTATGCCGCGCGGCGTCAATGCAACCGCGATTATTGAAAGAGCAAGGCCAAAGCTCTCATAACTCTTGACAAATAGAACATGCGTACCATATACTTGTGACTATGCTTGTACAAATCGCGCCCGATACCATTACCAGACTCATCCAGGTGAGTGATGTAACGACCTACGAACCTGTTGGCGATCAACCGCAACAGGAGCGGCGTCGTGCGGCCTATCAATCGCGCAGCCTTGAGGAATGTATTACCAACGTGTCGACCCCAAAGGGAGGCAAAAAAATCCTCAAAGCCATGATGACGACTGCCTGTGAGATGAACTGCCAATACTGTCCATTTCGCGCTGGACGCAGCAAAATGAAGCGCCTGACCTTCACGCCCGATGAGGTTGCTAAAAGCCTGGACACCTTGCAGCAAGCGGGAAAAGTGGAGGGCATGTTTCTCTCATCGGGGATCATCAAGGGCAGCGTCACCACACAGGACAAGATTATCGATACCGCTGACATCGTGCGCAATCGCTATCATTATGGAGGCTATCTCCACCTCAAAGTCATGCCCGGCATAGAATACGGTCAGCTCTATCGGCTCATGCAACTGGCCGACCGTGTCTCCGTGAACCTGGAAGGCCCCTCGCAGGAGCGCCTGGACACCCTGGCACCCAAGAAGGATTTTCAGCGCCAGCTATTCAGCATGTTGCAATTGGCCGAGCAAATACGCCGCACGCATCCTGATGAGAAGCTGGCTGGCACCGTCACACAATTTGTCGTTGGAGCCGTGGGCGACACCGATAAAGAACTCCTGACGTTAAGCTCCCACCTCTATCGCAAGCTGGGGCTGACACGTGCCTACTATTCCGCGTTTCATCCCATTGAGCAGACACCCTTCGAGAATTTGCCGGCCACGCCTGCCTTGCGTGAACATCGCCTCTATCAGGCCAGCTTTCTGTTGCGCGATTATCATTGGAGCGTCGAGGATCTGCTCTTCCTACCCGATGGAGGAATAGAGCTTGACCAGGACCCGAAACGCTCGTGGGCCGATCGCCATCTACGCGAGACCCCACTTGAAATTATGACCGCCAGGCGTGATCAATTGCTCCATGTGCCAGGCATCGGCCCCATCGGCGCAAACGCCGTTCTCAAGGCACGCCAGCAGGGGAAACTCTTGTCGCTCTCCGACCTGCGCAAACTGGGTATTCGTGCGCCAGAGCAGGCCTCTCCCTATCTGTTGTTCGATGGGAAAAGGCCTTTTGCACAGCTCAGCCTCTTCTAACACCTGCACGTAAGCCTCTCTGCTATTTTGCTCGCATGGTAAGCACCGAAACCTTTACGGATCAAGCGTATGCGGAGATTCGCCGTCGTGGTTTGCATCAAGCAAAAGAGGTCTGCACGGTTCAAGATGGGGCAGAGTGGATTCCCCGGATGGTTCAGGCACATCGACACGATGCCATCCATATTCTTAACTCCTGTGATTGAAGAGACAATTCCTCCCAAAAAGTCTGGACGCACTCCCGCACAACAGCGCTGGGGACGACAAACATTTTCTCCTCGCATGCTTCTCTAAGGGAGTTAAGGGGTTACGCAAAAAAAGAACTACACCCTCTCAGTTTATCCCTCTTGACATTATTATAGATAGTTGTATATACTCCTTAAAGTATCATAAGAGTGAACTAATAAATATTCATTGGAGTGCATAAAGACATGTTTGATTTTCATCTTGATAGCCATTCTGGTATTCCTGTGTATGTGCAATTGGTCCAACAGGTGAAGCAGGCTCTGCGCCTGGGAGTGCTCAAGCCGGGGGACCAATTGCCTACCGTTAAGGAAGTGGTAGAGAAACTATTGTTGAGTCCCAATACGGTTCTCAAAGCCTACCGGGAGTTGGAACAAGAGGGATTGATTCGGAGTCGTGCCGGGGTCGGCACATTTGTCCTCAAAACTCTGACAGATCCATTGCTAACCAGTCAGGTCGCGTTGCGTCGTCGCCTGGTTCGTTGGATGCAGGATGCACAGAAAGCGGGCTTACAGGAGGAGGATCTGGTCGCGCTTTTTGCTAGTGCACGACAGGAATGCTTTCTCAAAGATATGAAGGAGGGATCTCATGAGATCCGTGCTTGAAACGAAAGGCCTGAGTAAATGCTATGGCTCGAATTGGGCTCTACAGGACTGTACGTTACAGATTCCCGATGGTCGTGTCGTGGGCCTGGTTGGTCCTAATGGTGCAGGGAAGACCACTCTGCTCCATCTGATAATGGGGCTGCTTGATCCTTCCGCAGGTTCTATAAAGGTTCTGGGCTACTCTCCGCAGGTGCATCCACGCGAGGTGCTTGCTCGGGTTGGTTTTGTCGCACAGAGCCGTCCACTCTATAAAAACTTAACGGTAGAACAACATCTCCATTTAGTGGCCGGATTGAATCATCATTGGGACAACGCTCGTGCCACAGAACGACTCGCGCATTACGACATTCCACTGAAGCGCAAAATAGGAAGTCTTTCGGGCGGTCAGCAGGCTCAGGTCTCCTTAGCTCTGGCTCTGGCCAAGTGCCCCCAGATCTTGTTGCTGGACGAGCCTCTTTCAAATCTTGATCCGCTCGCACGCCAGGATTTTTTACGCAGTATGCTTGTGGCAGCGTCTGAAGAACATTTCACTGTGCTCTTCTCCTCGCATGTCGTGGCCGAACTAGGCCGTTTCTGTGATTATATCATCTTGCTCTCGAAGGGCCATGTTCAGTTATCGGGGGATGTTGATGCTTTGCTCGCTGGCCATGAGCGGCTCACTGGTTCTACCAAAGAGGACACGAACCTTGAGAATGATCCAGCCGTTGTCTCACTGAATAGACGCGAACGGGAGACGACGATGATTGTCCAAAAGGAAGCAAACATCAATCGCCTGGGATGGGAAGGACACCCTGTAACGCTGGAAGAGCTCATCCTGGCCTATATGGCTCACCCAACAACAATTTTAAATGCTCCCGTACTGGAAATGGAAATGGAGGACTCAAGGCAATGATTGGAGTCACATGGCGGCAACATCGTCTACAGATACTCATTGTTGCACTTCTCCTGGTGTTGCTTGCGCTCTTCTTACTGATTACCGGATCGGCGCTAGCTTCTTACTATCAGGCGAATGTGGCAGGTTGCGTGGCTTCGTATGTACCACCCTGCTCCACCGCGACCTTTGACGAGTTTGAGAACTATATCGGTTCCTTGCATGTACTGGACATACTGCCAGCTCTGCCCGCACTGGTTGGCCTCTTCATTGGCGCACCACTGTTGGCCTGGGAATTCGAACATGGAACCTATCTATTGGCCTGGACGCAAGGTGTCACCAGACAATACTGGTTGGCAGTCAAATTATGCATCCTCATCGTGATGACATTGGGTGCGTTCCTTCTACTGCAATTGTTGATTACCTGGTGGAACGGTCCCGTTGTCACTGCATTAGGACCATTTACCGACTTCGATGTTACTGGAGTAGTGCCTCTGGCCTATGCGCTTTTTGCCTTGTTGCTTGGTGTTGCCGTCGGTATGCGTGTGGGTCGTTCAATTGGAGCGGTCGCAACGACCTTAGCTCTCTTTACCGCCTTGCGGGTTGGGATCGGACAATTACGTCCCTACTTCCTACCTGCCTTATCCGCAAAGCGGTATCGTCACACAGGTAAACGGAACAGTTGGTGGAATGCCGGGCGTGTCGGTGAATGGTAGTGCTTCTGCGGGAAGTGGAGGTTCTGGGAATGGTGCCTTCATTCAGGTCGTTAATTTGTCCTCTTTGCAGATTCAGGCGAATGTCAATGAGGCCGATACTGCAAATGTGCAGGTTGGGAATCCTGTTCAGTTCACCGTCAATTCCTATGGGAGTCGTTTTTTCAAGGGAAAGGTTAGTGCCATTTCTTCTAACGGTGTGACAAGCTCAAATGTTGTGACGTATCCGGTGATTATTGATATTGATAAGCAGAGTATTCAAGGAGCGCAGATCTTACCAGGCATGACGGCCAGTGTGACCATTACCGTTATCCAGCATCACAATGTTCTGACCATCGGGGTCAATGCAGTCAATTACGCACGCAGCGCGGGTAATAGCTCTTCCGGTGGTACGTCAATCGTAAGCCCCCAGCAAATCGCTGCCGCACAGAGCCAGGCTAACCAGTGGTTGAATAGTCTGCAAACTCGGAACCCTGCTCTTGCGTCCGAGAATCCTCTTGCGACCTACGTGATTGTGTCTGGTCATCGAGGGACATTCAATGCAAAACCAGTGGTGCTTGGCTTGACCGATGGTAATTCCTATGAAGTGCTTCAGGGTCTTGCATCTGGCGACAATGTGGTAGCAGGAGTCGTCAATGGTGGCTAAGTTTCGGGTCCCCATCCTTCCCGAGGAAATATATGATGGGAGCACTACCTTGCGTACGCCCTCCATCCTACCTTGTAAAAGACGTAGAGATGTTACCTTGCGGGTGCCCTCCCGCCCGCTTTATAGGAAGAGATGGGTTATCAAGTATACCGCACGCACGCAAGAGAGGACAGAATATGACCAATAAAGACCGAATGTTGTCGGAGAAAAGTAATGGTTATCCAGAGAAGGCAGTAGAGGCTGGAGTGCAATCAGATGTACCTGTGTTGGGGGAGCAGGAGCACAATTCACGTGGGTTACCAGTAATTGCAGTGCGCGATCTGGCCACAACCTATATCCTGGGAGGGAAGACGGAGGTACCTGCCTTACGTGGAGTCTCGTTGGAAGTTTACCCAGGCGAGTTTGTGGCAATTATGGGGCCATCGGGATCAGGAAAATCGACTTTTATGAATCTTATCGGATGCCTGGATCGTCCGACGCGTGGTGAATACTGGTTAGTGGGCAATCTGGTGAGTAGTCTGTCCCACGATAAACTGGCACGCGTTCGTAACCGTCTACTCGGTTTTGTGTTTCAAGGTTTTAACCTGCTGAGTCGAGCAACGGCGCTTAAGAACGTAATCCTGCCTATGATCTATAGTGGGCTTCCTGCGCGTGAGCGCGAGCGGCGTGCCCGTAAAGTTCTACAACTTGTTGGACTGGGCGCGCGCATTCACCATAAACCCTCGGAGCTCTCTGGTGGGCAGCAGCAACGGGTGGCTATTGCCCGTGCGCTTGTTAATGGTCCGGCTCTCTTGCTTGCGGATGAACCGACCGGGAACCTGGATGGTCACACAAGTGTAGAGATTATGGCTTTGTTACAGGCTTTGAACGACCAGGGGCTTACCATCGTACTGGTGACCCATGATTTGAAGATCGCACAATATGCCAGGCGTCAGGTGACTTTTCTTGATGGGCGTGTGGTTCGTGATGAGCCTGTTCAGCAGCGCCGTTCTGCATTGGAAGAATGGAATACGATGCAGAAGTCACCAGAGCTTGAGGTTCCGGTGAAGGAGGCCAGGTTGTGAATAATCATTCAACTCATCTCCCGTTAAGCAAAGATGCTGTGCCTGCATTACCTGTAACACCAGCGAGCCAGACTTCATCTTTAAATGACCTGCTTAGCGAGTTGCGCCAGAGGCAGCGCCGACCAGTCAGTACATTGGGTGCAAATATTGGCAGTGCTCTGAGTGCTCTGAGCCTGAATCGCCTGCGCTCGTTTTTAACGGCCCTGGGCATCTTCATTGGAGTTGCCTCCGTCATTGGGGCTCTCACACTGACGCAAGGCGCTGACGCGTACGTTGGCAATCAGCTTGCCAGCCTGGGTACTACCATTTTTGTGAATGGAGGCTCAACAACCAGTTCAGGTGTCTCACAGGGGAGTGGCTCGTTGAGCTCGCTTACACCAAAAGATGCTCTGGCTATTCAGCACGTCCCTCATGTGGTCGGTATCAGCTCAATTATTACCAGTAGTGAACAGGCTGTGTATGGCAATCAGTCCTGGCAAACCACAATTGAAGGGGTGAACTTAGACTACTTTGCGATCCAGAACCTGCAATTGGTACAGGGTTCCTGGTTGAGTGCGCAAGATACAAATAATGGGGCAACCGTTGCAGTGCTTGGTAGTGTGGCGGCGCGCAATCTTTTGGGTACATCGCAGGGGAGCCCTATCGGTCAGCAGGTGCGTATTCGTGATCATCTCTATCGAATTGCCGGGGTGTTGATGCAACAGACGGTCGGAGTTAGTCCAAATAACGTCATCTACATTCCACTTAAAGCGGCTCAAGTGCGTTTGAAGAACACACCTTTTGTTGATCAGATCTTTGTGCGAGCAGACGCGATTGCCAGCGTCAATCAGGTGCAGCAGGCTATCACTACTACTTTACGTAAGAGTCATCGTCCGACCAGCCAGGGCACAGATGACTTTGTGGTACGCACCTATACACAGGTCTTGCAAAATGCTGGTCTGGGTGATCAAGTGCTGTGGCTATTATTAGTTGGCATTGCCGGGATCTCGCTGACCGTAGGCGGCCTGGGGATCATGAATATCATGCTGGTTTCAATCACTGAGCGCATCTGGGAGATCGGGATTCGCATCGCCCTTGGGGCGCGACGGCGTGATATTCGCAACCAGTTTCTCATTGAAGCGTTGATATTATGTCTGATTGGAGGCGTTATTGGTTTGCTACTTGGGCTCCTGATTGGTCTGGCGTTCACCGGCAGCTTTAATATCCCGTTTGTTATAACGCCGCTAACGCTTATTGTTCCGTTTGCTGTCTCGGCTGCGATTGCCATTCTTTTTGGAATATACCCGGCCATTCGCGCCTCACATCTGGATCCAATTATTGCGCTACGCAGCAACGAATAAAGAAGAAAGAGGAAGACGTACGTGAATCAGAGTATACAATCGCAGGATAAGCGCCTCACGGATTCATTACCGCAAGAGCATCCTCTTGAGAGCTTGCTTCTGGAGTTGCGTCAACGTGAGCAGAGCCCGGGAAACTTGTTTGCCACGAACGTGATGAATGCTTTGGAAGCCATATGGGAATATCGTGCTCGTTCCTTGCTGATGATGCTAGGAATGATGATTGGAGTTGCTTCTGTGATTGGGGGAATTACGCTGGGGCAGGGGGTGGGAACGTTCCTTGATAATTCGATTCTCAGTCAGGGGACGACCACTATTCAGGTTCAGGAGCAGTTTAAGGCGAGTGGTGGGGCTGGTACCAAACAGCCTCAGCCGCTCTCGCACCGTGACTTGCAATCACTGGGTAATCTCCCTCATGTGGCGGCTGCCAGCCCAGTGATACAGATGGCAGGCGGACGACCGTTAATCTATGGCAATAAGAACTGGCAACCTAATAGTATGGAAGCCGTAAGTACAGGCTTTCAGACCATTCAGAACTGGCAGGTTGCCCAGGGTTTCTGGTTTAGTCAGGCGCAACAGACGAGTGGAGATCGAGTCGTTGTGCTTGGAAGCACGACCGTGCAACATCTTTTCGGCTCTTCAGTAAGTAATCCTGTGGGGAAGCAGGTCCAGATATCCGGCCAGATCTTTCGTATTGTAGGGGTACTTGCCTCAAAGGGCGGTTTTGATCTCGATGATGTGGTCTTTATGCCCTATACGACTGCCGTGATGCGTGTGCTCCAGGGAACGAATAACTCTTTCTTCGAAATTGATGTTTCTGCTGATACTGTCGGGAATATTGATCAAGTGGTGCAAGAGATTACCTTCGCTCTGGATGGGAATCATCATATTGCTGTTAATGGACTTGCCGACTTCCAAACCATAACTGCTCAGCAACAAATTCAGCAGGAGGATCAGTCGGTCATGGTGATTGGAGGTGCGCTCTTAGGAGTAGCTGCGATCTCGCTCGTCGTGGCCGGCGTTGGTATTATGAATATCATGCTGGTGTCGGTCACTGAGCGCACACGTGAGATTGGGATCAGGATATCGGTTGGAGCGCGTCGGCGCGATATTCGCAACCAGTTTTTGATTGAGGCGCTCTTTCAGTGCCTGCCAGGAGGTCTTGCCGGGATGCTTCTGGGGGTAGTTGTTGGATGGTTGTTGATCAGAGTCATTATTAATGCAGCAGCAGGAGTTAGTATTAGCGGTTCGATACCGTTCAGTATTACACCTGCTATACTCATTGTGCCATTCGTCGTTTCTGCTGGTTTTGGCTTGATCTTTGGTCTTTATCCAGCTATCCGAGCTTCGCGGCTTGATCCCATTATTGCCTTGCGGCGCACAAAATAAAGTATGGTGACCAGGTAAAGCCGTAGTATATGCCTCTGGTCACCATACCTCCCCGCCCCTTTCTACTCGTAAAAATACCTCACCAGTGGATTGTATATAGTAGCCAGGAGAATGTATACTTCCAAAAGATTTGAGCGCGAGAGATAGGGTTTTCCAGAGCTCTTCTGCTAATGGCGATATCATGCATCCAACACAGAGCCAACTGGGAGGTCGGAGGGCAAGTCCTCCTTCTCTACCTTGAGCACCTTGACACGATCAATCTGGATCTAAGCATGTTTGTTGGCTTTGTGGTGTGGTTTGGGCGCACGACATTCTTGTTCCGAGGAGAGAAGCGGAGCCTGTTTCTTTGATGTGAATGTCGGCTTGCCTTGCTCACCCTTGAGTCGGCTGTTCTCGTCTCGCAGGCGTTGAATTTCTTCGGCTTGCTCTTGTACTTTGGCCGACAGGGTTTCATGGACCACAGATCTTACAGGCTCTGAGCACCTTCCGTTTTCTTATCACAGAATTAGTCCCACTGCAATTAATTATAAAACGCTACCAGCAGACTTTTATGGATGAAAGTGGTGACGCCTCTTTTTCTGCTCTGGACGAGTTAGATGATCATCCCTTTTGATCCGCTCACTCCCATCCCTGTAGAAAACTGGCATTTTATTCGCCTTTTTAGATAGGTACTTCTTACGCTCTAAAACGTCGACCAGATCTTCCTCATAATAGACCTCGCGTCTAACCTACAAGCTCTTAAAGCGCCGTGAGGTGCCCTTATAGAAGGCTACACGCCCTCCCCTACAGGCCAACCCGCAGTTCAGTGCGACACTGGAACGCTATTTTGCGTGGGCACGATATATCTGACCTCTATCTTATGTGTCACAAATACCCTCTCTCGTTTGAAGATAGAGTAGGCACACAAAATGGCCCGATACTACAATCGATATAAAAGGATTTATCTATGGAAAATGATGAAAGCGCGTATGGAGGCTGTCAGGTTCTCACCGTTTCTGAATCGATCGGGAAGGAACTCTTGCTCGCATTTCTGATGCAGAACACAGAGCCTCTCCTTGGTACATTGCGTTCATACGTGCAGCATATGGGACTGGCGAGCGGAAATGATGTCAAGCCTGTCGCGCTCGATGTCTTACAAGAAGTCGTTGTCGAAGCCCTGGATCATGCCGGGCGTTTCAACACGACGCGGCAACCAATGGCCTGGTTATTAGGCATCTCTATCAATGTCATCAAGCGCAAGAAGACAGAATTCGCCAAACGGGCACAGCGGGAAATATCCATTGCACATCTCGCAACGAACGAGAATGAGCGCTTGAGCGAGGTGGAGCTTTTCGATTTACTGACATCCTGTCCCCTGGAGCAGCCTGATCAGAATATCGAAGCAAATGAGCAAGCATTGATGATGCTCTCTCTTGTTTCATTGGATGACCAACATATATTGCGCATGGCGTTCTTAGAAGACTTTGATCGAGCGGTACTCGCCAAACGACTGGGCATTACAGATGTCGCAGCAGGTTGGCAACGCTCCCAGTTTCATCTTGATGCAGGAAACGCAGGAAACATACACGTTCAGTGCGGCAAAGGCACATGCCTATCTCACCAAAATTGGGCATGGGAATGTGCACATACCCGCAAATCTGGATGGAGCGACCTTTCGGTTCACGCGGGGAATGAATGTCCAGGCCTTATATGAAGGACCCCATACCAGCAACGCCTATGGGAAGGCAACGTTCCTCACGGTCATGGAGACACCTCGATCAGAGTTCCAGGCCACAGGCAAGGCCTCGGTGCAAAATTTCCTCGACTTTATGCTCTCATTGCCGAATGTGCCACCCGTAGCCGTAGCGTACCTCATACAGAATAATGGGAGCATGCCTTTCCCTGTTCTTGAGGGGATGCATACCCAATCGGTCACTGTACATCATGTACCGGGACTTCTGGTGAGCGACAACGCAAAGACGCAGGCGAGGGTTGTTAATACGCAATCACAGCTAAGTACCATGCTGGAATGGCAAGAAAATGGCATCAATTATATGGTTACCGGAAGCATCGATGGGTATACAATGAATGCAAGCCAACTGTTGACTGCTGCAAATTCACTCCATTCATAGAAAAATTGTGCGAGACGTGATTATCTATCATGTCTCGCACAACCTCCAGACATCGACATCTCATTGTCCCAATGCCAACCCAACGAGACAGCCCACGCGAAAGAGCGTAGCATCCTCCCAGGCACCTGGATTTCACCCTAAAACACCTCATCATCTGGTATCATAATTGACAGCATATGAGGTCGATTTTGCTGCCCAATTTTGTCTAACACCATGAGCAATGAAGCGGCAAATCTCCTCATTCCAGTGCAATCCACCACCCAAACAAAGCCAGGGCTATTTCATTCTCGCTTTCCTTCCGGATATGGCTC
>JACDAE010000696.1 GCA_013695595.1 Ktedonobacteraceae bacterium
TAATGTAGCCCTTTCTGAGCAGCCGCTTCTCTTGACCGTCTCATTCTATAAAGCGTGATGGCTAGCGTTTGATGGCTGCTATCATATTCCGCCATCCAGCGTGCTGCTTTGACCCAGAAATCGGGAGACTGCTCTGTAAGCTCAGTCGCAAGGCGTGAGGCGGCTTCATACGCATTTTGTTTGTAGTCGACCAACCACATGCCATCACGATCTTTCATCGCCGACTCAGGACGGTCGAGGTTCCTGCGGACACAGGCCACTTCCCGCTTCATGCGGATGTCGTTGGGCGACTCCTGAATCTGCTCCCCCATCCACTCTGTGAACGCCTGGAGAAAAGCGGTTTCCCCATTTCGTTCACACCAGAACGCCTGGAAGAGCAGCCAGTAGATAACCCAGTCGGCTCCTGATCTCTCTGATCCCAGTTGAGTCACATTAAGGTTCCTGGCCCACGTTTCCAACTGAGCCAGATCGGTCAAGGCATCGAGTTCCTCGGGAAAGCCTGGCAGTTGATCTTGGGAGGAAAGCAAGGTTGCCTTGAGGAGGGATTTGAACGAGTCTACTGCTGTTATATCCATGTAATCCTCTTTATTTCTTGTTATTTATAAAAACTGCACAGTATCCGTTAATACTGTGCAAACACTAGGAATATCTTCTATAGACAAATCGATGAGGAGAGATAGGAATGAAATTATTTCCCCTCATCATCGTTGCTCAGCTTCTCACTCTTCTCTACAGCAAAGATCGTAGATACGAAATTCTAAAGCATAACGCCCAGATGTTCGTAAACGTTCCAACTCATTCCACATCTCTTGGTGTTGTTCTTTGATGAAGAGATGAGAGTTGATGGAAAATTCAGGGGTGGGCCACGCGCGTATCTCATGCTGTTTCCTTTAGGTATGGGGGAGAGAAAGATGCCTCTCCTGGGGATCTAGTGAGCGTAGAGAGGTAAGAGGGCGGTTAGCATTGCACCAATGAACTATTTATCAACCAGGAAGAGGGGCTTCTACGTTCACTTCGGCGAAAGCAGGCGAAGAAATGCTCATTAGCAGTTTTTTCGCGATTGTTGTATTTCGCGTTTCGTACGTGCTTCTCGATTGAGCAGATATTGCTCTGCTTCCCCAAATGTTTTAAAGCGAGTTGGCTTGCCTTCTTCTTTACAAAACATCCACCCTTGCGGATCTACACTCGGAATAAGGCCGGGCCTGCCGATAAGCACTTTGGGATAGAACCATCCACTCTCTTCTGATTCAACGATCATTTCCACATCAGAAATTAAATGTTTTGCCATCTCAGTTTTCCTTACTTCCTCTCTTCACTAAAGTTTCAACCAACTGCGTTGCAGGATTGGTATCTCCCAGATCAGAAACACCTGGAATTTGATCTAATCGGCAGAGGGGACAAGGTGGTTGCCTCTGCCAAGAACATGTTTCAATGAGGCACAATTCATCGTCAAGAGGTGCGTATCCTAGCAAGCGACCATGTTTACATATGACGACCTCGTATCGCGCAATATATGGATAAACACCTGGTTTATCTCGTGTGTAGAACCGCATTTCCGACCACGCCACTTCTTCACATGCATAAGGGCCACGCCAGTAAACATGGGGTGTATACTCATCCCATACGAAAAACCATCTGACATGAGGGAGAGGATAAACGCGCTCCGACATGCCATCCAGCGAGAGCTGATAAAAAGTTAGTGGGAGGATTGTTGTCATCTTTGGCTTCTTTCTCTTTATTCAAACAACCGGAGTTGTCGTTTGTCCACTGGAGGAGGTGCTGGCCGTTCTGGTTCTGGCTCAGGCTCCTCTGCAGAAACACCAAACCAATCTTCGTATAATTGGGCACGAGCTTTCTCAAATTTGTACGATGTCATTTCAGACCGTTTTACAACTCTCCATCGCTCTGACTTCTGCAACGGAGTCACCTGGTCGGCGAACGATCCAGGAACAATGGTACGCTTGCGTTCTACCAGTGCGATAGAAATGATGACACGAGCGACATACCGCTCGTGATACCACCCCCTATAGAGACAAAGCGCTGCGTACGCGCTCTCTGCCTCGCGCTCTTTTATGGGGATACCAACGATATCGACGGCTTTCACCTTAAACATGCTCTTCTCTTTTCTCTTTCCTAAAAATGAAAAAGCCAGCGATCTGCCTCAACAGATCGCTGGCCGATGCTTGATGTTGTTTAGTGCTCAGATGAATTTTTTGTCTGATCCTATCTTAAAAAATGAAGAAGCTAGCGATTGGGTGCGCCAAACCGCTAGCATGTGAATGTCAGGAGTAAAGGGGTTATCTACCAGAGATCAGGGAACGCTTCTGTCATCTGGTCCTCAGTGACGACGTGTACCTTGACCACTCTTGGCCAGATCTCTTCGTCGGTATTGCTCACGATCCACCACACAGATGTATCAAGTTCACGCATTGGAGGTAACAGGTGATCAGGGATCCTTTCAAAAGAAAGGGGGTTATCTGTTAGTATCCAGGCAACAGCACCTCCGGGGTAGATAAAATGGATTGCATACCCAGGGTTGGCGATCTGGATCATCAGAGACTTTGTGACATCTTCGATAGGAGAGGCGAGACATCCTCGCACTTCCGCATAGCAAAGGGAATCCGCATCAGGCAAATCCTCTTCTACATAGCGGCGATACTCCAAGACGCTTTTGACTTTGGCTAGCACAAATGCTGGCACGTCCTTCACCACTTTTGGATCAGTCAGGCGGTATTCTATCGTTGGCAATGTTCCACGTGTTGACATGGTTTTGTTCGTTCTCCTTTTGGGCAGAGTAAAATCGCCCACTGGAAGTGTATCCAGTGGGCGAAGAATGTAGAGAAATGTGGAGCTGGGCTGATCAATCATCTCCACAGCAAAGATCGTAGAGACGAAATTCCAGAGTATAGCGCCCAGATGCTCTTAAAGCCTCAAGAGCATCTTGCATTTTTCCCCGATGCTCTTTGGTATATCCCCAGGCCCACAAAATCCCGTGATTGCGAATGAGCCAGATAGCTTCCCAATCGCGTACGATTTCTTGATCGATAGGGTCGTTACTTCGTAGCAAATCGGCTACAAAGGACAAATGACCAAATCCTTCTAATTCGTACCAAAACGCTCTCTGCCGCTGCTCGGCAGAGAGGCCGTGTAGGATTCGATCTTCGGGAGTTTGGTAGGATGCAGGAAGGCCAATTTTGTATGGTGACATTGTTTCCTCCAAGAACAAAAGCGCGGTTGCAATTGCAACCGCGCTGATAAAAAAGAGAGGTGGTGACAAATCGAGAGGTGGCCCAGACATCGACTCTTATGATGGTTTACTTATGCGTGCAGTATAGGTTGGAATAAAATCGGGGCCAATGAGGCAATGTTGTGCTCAAAGGAAGCTTGTTTTACTGCTCATGCCTCTTTTTATTCCAGGGAATATTGCACATATGCATCAAGCATGACAAGAGTCGGTGTCAAATCAAGCGGCCTCTTTACTATTTTTACTTGTTTGAAAGTTGCTTATGCAGGTAAGCAGTCAATCAATTCACAATCACTAAGGAAGTCTTCGAGCGCGGTCATACTCAGCCCTTCGAACCCTCGCTCCGGATCAGGTGGAATATCTATGGGATACCAGTGGATACAATTTCCCCATTCGGCCTCAATAGCGGCCTGGTAATCTGGATTGTCAGAAAGCGGTTGGTTCATTTTCGCCACGATGGCATCCTCTTTAACTGAGGTGACAACGCCGGTCATCCCAGGTTTTGCAAGAAAATCATCGAAACGATCTACATAGTTGAGTAAACGGATGCATTGTCCGACCGAAATTTTGTCTGTCATTTTGTCTGTCCTCTTTCTTGTTTGTTTTCATGAAAAAGCCAGTGATTTGTTGAGCCAAATCACTGGCTTTTATTTGACGCTTGTGGCTACGATCAGACGGCCTCCTCTGGCTCATAGTCTGGAACTTGCGTTTTGATATGCTCTGTTGCAGCGGCATCAACGTCCGCGACGACAACCGTTACCCCTGGATAATATGGCCCCTCGACAGGCTCCTTCAAATCGGTATCGATGTCTACTACTCTGACATCAAGGCAGGAGTCGCTCGTAAAGACCTTCGTGATATGTCCATCATTTGAGTCAAGGACGACGATAATCCTGTTTCTCGATTGTTTCTCGTTTTTCTTTCCAATCGCTGGCACCTCATCTCCACTATTTTCCTCGCCTCGTTCCTCAGATTGTACCTGTTGAATGTAGAGATTTAGTCCTGCGCGTAGGATCTCTACGACCAGACTATTGGTATGCATTCCTTCAGCCAATGCACCGGGATCAGTGCGTACCAGTTCCCAAAGTCTCTCGGCAAGTGCTTTTCGTCCTTGTGGCGAATTATCTCTTGAAAAACTGTATCTCATTCTTTTCTTTCTCTTTCTATAACAAAGGCCCAACCACCAGCGTGACCAGGCCGAGACAAACAACAGCATAAACTTCAATCTGATAGCACCTGTTTCAGTACAGTCAGATAAAGATTAAATGTGTTTTTATATCTCCTCGCTTCATTCTCCCTCGACCTTCAGGTAGAGGGTTTGTGCAATATGCCAGGGTTGACCACCATGTGGATGGAGTTGCACTTCCAGCCTCTTTTGAGGGGAGGGCAGAGGTAGCAAGCCTTGCAGAAAACGGCGTTCTTGCTGTTGTTGGCTGGGGCCGATTGATGATTCTTCTCGAACATCGTATACCTGCGGAATGCCTTGCCACCCTGCGATTCTGGCAACGACGACAGGGCCATTTCCCTGTCGATGATTCAGGATGTGACGTTTGATGGTTGACACATCATTGGTGAATATCTGACGAAGCATATATTTCCTCTCTCGGGATAAACAAAAACCCGACTGCAACGGCAATCGGGTTGGGTCAATAAAAAGATGGAGAGAAACAAGCAAGGGAGGTCCACGTGCGTATATCATGCTTTCATCCTTTATCGTGAAAGAACGGGAAGTACTTTTCGTGCTTTCCTACCTGTTTTTTGTCGCTCGGCCTGCGCTTCGAGCCAATGTTGTCGGCGAGGATGCTGCTCTAAGAGAGAGCGCATCTCATCGGTCAATAAAGTTGGAACAAGGTCGCACAACCATTTTCCTGATTGAAATGAGTAGCCCGACTGGATTTCTAGCCAGCAGAGCGTTCTATAGTAGTCAGGCTGATGGATCGCTCCTGCAAGGAGGGTCATGTTATCGGCCATCACACATAAAGAACAGGACAAACGCCGAGCGCCTAATATATAGGCAGGATGAGCAGGCCAACCAGTAAGCGCCTGGTCACGTAATGCCGCATCTTGCCGGATTGTGCCTTCCTGATAAAGCTGGCGACGTTCTTTTAGTTCAGCGAGCGATGTGCCACAAGCCTGCCAAACTTCTTCCACGCTCCAATTGAAAAGGGGATACCAGGTTAGGGCAAAACGTGGTAGAGTTGCTAATGCAAGATTCTCCGATGATTTTTCATCAAAGAGGTGGAGCTGCTGGTATTCAAGCGCCTGTCTACATTCTTTCTGGTAAAGAGGCCATACGTGACTAAGTGGGATGTCACGATAGCGTTTGCCTGTGATCGCGGCCCGAACGGTCAGCGGCTCTTTTTCGGCTCTCGCGTCACTCTCTTGGGCACGAATACCCTCAATACTGATCACCAACCTGAACCTGCGCAAGTTCTGATCGATCGGTCCCCGTTTGGTCCCACTGGTGCAATATCTCGCCGCCGACGATGGCCAGAAAGGGGCAGTGTCGGCCAGCGTTTCTCGCCGTTGTTCGATAAGGTCGAGCAGGTCTCCCTGAGCACGCTGGACCACGACCAGCTCTATCTGAAGCGATAGGCACAACGCCTCGATAAAGGAGCGTGTTTGAAGCCATTCCGCGCGACCAAGGTCAGCGAAGATGGCGAAGATCTTGCCGGTATAGCCTTGTGCTCGTAGCCAGGCAACAACCGTAATGAGCGTTGCTTGACTGTCTTTGCCTCCGCTCACCCCGATGGCGCAATCGGCTCCCTCGGCCAACACCTCCAGCAGAAGTGGTGAGAGCCAGATCATTCGATGCCTTCTTCCTGTTCACTGGCATCTTCAAAGGCATAACAGGTTGAACAGAGCGGAAAGAACCCCGTATCATTCGGCCTGGGCGATTGACAGCGTAGTTCTTGCTCCTCTTCCTCCGGCCAGGGTAAGAGCAATTGCCCTTTCTTCTTTTCGTTCCACCATTTCGGTGGTCCTTGTTCCCACCCCCAAGGGAAGCCTTCGGCCATAACACGGCGCTGCAGGTCTTTGATATAGGCTCCCTCTTCGGGATACCAAAAACAAAGCTCATCTAACTCACCTTTGGACGCAAATGCGCCACAGAGGCAATCTTTCGAGCGATGCAAGGTATCAGCGACCTCGTTGCGAATAATCCGATGCCACTGGTGAACCATCATGACCTCTTCCTTCGACCAGCCCGCCAGAGGACTCACCCAGATCTCACGTCCACGCGTCTGAATGGGGGTGACATGCCGAGCACGACGAGCACTCTCCTGCTCGCGTACTCCAGTGATAAACATAATCTTTTTTTTGCGTGCCTGGAAGGCTTTGCGCATCTCGATACAAATTTGCTCCAACAGAAAATGCTGGACGAGGGGATGTAATACCTGCATTCCATTGAGCACCTCATGCAGGATTTTCTTATCGATTTGATAGGTCGATACGCTCACCAGGTGCTTAATGCAGCGTTCTTTGAGACGTATATACATCCATCGATGAGCAGAGGGACCAGGAAAGCCATGGCGAAAACACCAGTCTTCATAACTCTCTGGCGTCACGTATTCGCTAAAGCGATCTCCGCCAATAAAGAGATTGGCGAAGCGATGGACAAAGTCACGATTTTTCTCAATGCCAATTTTTGTATTAATGTAGACGAGATGGGGCTGGACCGCACCCCAGTAGCCTCGCCTTTGCCCGCAGCGAATCATCTCATCACTGAGGTAGCTCGCAATTACACTGTCATAGCCACCTGAACAGAGCAGGAAGATGTGACCTGGCCTGTCATATTCTTCTTCCGCTTGATAGAGAATATCGCTGGCTTTCTTACAAGCAACATCGACCGCTTCTTTTAGAGGACTTTTAGAATAAACTGGATAGGGAGACATGATATCTCTACTCCTCATTAATAAAAGCAGGCTGCGATCACATGAGTCGCAGCCAACTTTATTTCATCATTTCAGGTAAGAGGAATTGCTGTTAAAACAGGCTCATTTGTGTCATCCCACCTCCATCTTCATCCTCTTCTTCACCCTTTTGACCCTTTTTCCCGCTCTTTGCTTTTGAAGATCCCTGATCTTGGATTATTCCCCAGGATTGGGCATTGTGTTCCAAGGATTGTTTCAGGGCTTCATAATTGGCATAGTTGCCGTCGGCGAGTATCTTGCAAAAGGCGTCGACAACTGGAATACCTTGCGGTGTTACCATAGAGAGAATGCCCGGAACATTCTCCATGCACATAGATTTTGGTCGAACTTCGATAATGAGCCGAGCATATTCGAACACGAGGGAGTTGCGCGGATCCATAACGTCTCGCTTCCCTGCCATAGAGAAACCTTGGCAGGGAGGGCCACCGATCATGCAATCCGGCTCGCCGACCTGCATACCAATTGCCTCTAGGAGTGTTTTGCCAGTAAGCTTACGAACATCCCCCAGGAAGTAGTGAGGGGTTGCATCCTCCAGTTCAACTGGACCCTTATCGTGGCGGTGGAAGTAGGCTCTATCCTGCTCGTCTAGTTCCACTAACTCTTGAAGTTCTGTCTTCTTTGGAGATTTTTGAGAGGGCTTCACCACCTGTTTCACAAAGCGCTCCCGATCTTGGGGCGTGATGAAGTGCATCTGGATTGGACGTGTGCCCATGTTATAGCAATATGTCCAGGCGCACGACGTATCATAATCGCTTGCGGCAACAATACGCCAACCGCTACCATGAAATCCCAGGTCAAACCCACCTGCCCCAGTAAACAAGCTAATGCAGGTGGGTTTCTGCCGTGGCCTGGATGACGCGGCAACGGGCAGAATAATGCCTGATTGGGTCTGTTGCCATTGAACCTCTGGCACTTCTTCCTCCCGTTCATCTTCAGAGGAGGGAATAGGCAGAATAATGCCTGATTGGGTCTGCGCCCAGTTAGTCTTACGAAAGACTTCTTGCGTTCGCAGACGTTGAAGTTGTCCTGTTTCTTGATCGAAGTACATGATAAATTCCTTTATTCACGAAAGTCGAATCAGGAGAATATCGCTGAACCGGCTTCATTTTGAACACACCAGACCCACCCATGCTTTCGCGTGGTGGGCTGGGTTATGCGTCTTCATCAATTACAATTGGGCGAAGTGTTCAACAAGCTGAATGGGGTCGGGGAATGGCCCTGCGCCAAACGCATCGACAAACGCCAGTCCAAGTTGTTGGGAACGGTGTTGTGCCCTGGCTACCTTGCACATATACTCAGGATGTTTGACCTGCCAGCTATACTCCACCACGGTCAGACCACTCTTACGCCGCTTCTCGTGCTCTTTGCCGTAGAGTCCATTCCAAGCTCCACTGTCACAGGAGATGACTCCTGGCAAAGCAATACCAGATTTCAATTGCCCAAGCTTTACTCCCCACAGGTGCAAAGGAATATCTGCACCAATAATGGCATGGATACGGGTGATAACCTCCAGAATAAATTCAGGGCTTCTCCGACACAGACTTCCCACTCCAACGCGAAAGGCATTCAAGCAGCCTTCTTCCTCATCGTCATCACTACGACCAGGATCGGAATAATAGGCCTGCATCTGCCGAATGAGGTCCGTCAGATCTCGTGCGTGCTGCTCAAACTCGGAGAGGGTGTAACCCTGAATCGTCGGTGTCCACGCCCATGGGGTATCCCAATACCCTTCCCAAATCTCCCAGGCCTTCGCGGTTGTCCAGCGCTGCCGTTCCTCGACAACCTTCGGCCCTGGATAGCCACCAGTCTCAGAAAGACAAGGGAGGTCAAATGCTGCCGCCCATTGGGGGTGCCATCTGAAGAGCCACAGGAGGTACTGGTCCAGCGTAAAGCGGTACTCTCCTCCCCAACGCATCACCGCTGTAAAGCCTCCGCAATCGGCTCCTCGCAACACACTTGCTGGCAGGTAGCGAGGGGCACGTAAAGAACACTGACCCTGGCTATTCTGTCGGAGAAAACTGGCAGCGGAGAGGAGAAAGGGAACAGGTGGCATATCAGGACGTAGCTCTTTTGAGCTAATCGTCGTATAGAAAATGGGGGTGGTATCCATTACCATAGCGCTAATTGCTCCGCATTTCCGATAGGAAGCGGTTCGTGCAGGATATGGAGCGCTTCTTCGAGTTGTTCCTGCCGCTGCCGCTCCGAAAGGAGTTCCCGATGACCAAGCGGTTGTGGCACGTCGGCCAGGTGCGGGATTGCCTGAAAGTAGGTGCGTGCTGCTTCTCCCAGCGCATGGGCCATGAACGGCATCACTGAGTCAATGACCATTCCCATCCTCTGACGTTCCGATCCTTCAAACCGATGGGATCGGGGAAAGCCATGCAGGTTGGCGGCCTCGCGCACGTGAAATGGGCGCACCCCACGGGGTGCACGCTCGTCACGCACGAGAAACAGACTTTTGTCGCGGTCTCCGTTGGTAAAGAGATTCACTGGCTCCTGTTGATCAGGATGATAGACTCGCGGACGATCTCGGTAGACCTTCCCTGACGCACTGGGCGTTCCATCCAGGCGGGTATAGACATAATTGGGGATCGTTGGAATGGGGGCATCCATCTCCAGGTAATCTCGTAAGGTATTGCCTGGCCGGGGCAAGCGAAAAGATCCAATGTCTTCAAACAGAAACGGCTGCCGGTGCAAGATTAAGAACACGCGTGCCTTCCTCTGCAGGGAAAAATCTCCCCCATAGAGCACACATTCTGTGCAATAATACAGTGGTAATGCCCGAAAAGTCTCCATTACCCGCTGAAATTTTTTGATGCCGAGAACGTTTTCCAGAATCACGATTTCTGGATAGCGCAAGACGATCTCGCGCAGCGCCTCCAGATACAGGGCATCCCCCGTCCACGTTCCATGCATATTGGCGGCCAGCGTATAATGGTCGCAAGGGAAGGTAATGAAGAAGATGGGAAATTCACCTGAAGGGTAGTTGGTGAGCAGCAATTGCTGAATTGGCCCTTCAAACACCTTGCATTGCGGGAAATTGAGCCGCAGCGTCCTGCATCGATAGCGATTGATCTCGACGGCAAAGGCTGGCACCAGGCCCGCCTGGGAAAAACCGCACATATCTCCACCAGCGCCGGCAAAGAAGTGAGCGGAGCGAAGGTTTTCCTTTTTGATCTGCATAGAGGCTTCCTTTTTAAAACAAAAGAGAGGAGATACACCTAGACCAGTGCATCTCCTCTTTGAAGAAGGTAGAGGTTCTATTCGATTTTTTGCGGCTTCAATGAGCGGCTGTCGATCACTCGAGAGGCTTTTCTTACGAGGGGATCACATCCTCGTTTGCATCAATCAGCATGAGCGTCCAGGGGCGGTCAGGCTCCCAAACTCCGCTATAATCCAGGCTGATAATGAAGCCATCAGGAAGGGCTGACGGCACCTGGGGATAAAAACTGTAGGAATGTTCTCGTTGCTCATAGAGCTCCGTCTGGGTCGCCTTTCCAAAGTGGGTTCCTTCGGGAAACGTAACCCGCCTGATGGTGCAATGTGTGCGACAAAACGGACACGGCTCCTCATGCCGGGCAACAATGCCAGCCCGTTTGAGGCGCTCATCAGAGGGGAGAGGGAGATCAACCCACATCGTCCGCTCAGGAACGGGAATCTCAGCACCACGACGATCCACAAGGTGTTGCGCGGCACATGAACAGCCAATGAACGCACATTCGTGTGCTGATGCAGCGGCAAAATGCTCTGCTTTGATGGTTGCTATGAAGGTGAGCAAATCGGCAACATACAGCCTGTTGACGTGCGTCGGCAATGCGTGGCGTCGATAGCGATCTTCATCGCTATAGATATCAGAGGGAAAATCGATTTTTGCCAACTCATACGCTATTGTGGCATACGTCCTGTCCAGTTTGTTCTCATCGGCAAGGTGCTGACACGCTGCTGCCACCGCTTCGCGCCGGCTGAAATCACTCCTGTATGGCTCGGTATCCAGAATATGCACCTGCTCCCATCCCATATGGCCAATGACCAGATTGGTGAGCAGTGGCGCAAGTACGAGCCCCAGTTCATACAGAATGGTGCTCAGAGGATCTCGCTGAGCTTGATGATACTGTTGCACGTCAGCAAGATATCCAGAAGAAGTCGAGGGAGGGGGCAACACTTCTTCGTATACACGCTCATATGCGTGTCCCAGAAATGCTATTTCCCTCGTCAGGCCCTCGATGAGGAGGCTCAGAGCCATCGCCTCGTCTTCATATCGGCGAACATCGAGGGCTACCCTATGAAGGCGTAAGAGAGACCCCCACGCCAACTCATGGGCGGCTATCTGACCATAGAGGATAGGCCATGCCTGATCAGCTTGGCGCAAAAGCACTTCCTGTGCTTGCGCGTACATCTGTTCCCAGAAAAGGCATCGCTGTCGGACAAACTTGAAACTCTGCGGCACGCTCATCATCTGAGCAAAGAAATGAGCAACTGGATATGGTTCGTTGTTTGTATTCATAGATCTTTCCTTTTTTGATACAAAAAGAGGCAGAGACTCGTTGTGAGCTCTGCCTCTCTACAATTTCGTAGATGAACTTACCAGGGGTAGTTATTGAGCCACATAAGCATGGCAAGAAAAACATCCGGCCCGATAAAGGTCAGAATATCCTCCCCTATTCTCCACCAGTCAAAGGTCACTGGTGGCTCGGACGGTCCATGCCTCCAGACACGAAGCATGTACTCAACCATGTCCCATACGAAGATCACCACCACCATGGTAAGAGTCGGTCTCACCAGGAGACGAATCGCTGGGTGTGGGACCGCGATCTGGCGAAATACCAGAATAAGATAGGGGACAAGCCGAAGAACGCGCATGATTTCGCCTCGAAGCTGCTGACGAAACGATTGTCGGCGCTGGAATTTTGGTGATAACTTGTCCTTGCGGGAATCTTTCATGTGTTTCTCTCTTTCTCAATTGAAGACACAAAGAGAGGGGGAACACGTGTAACCATGTTTCCCCTCTTTCATGAATAGGCATTCTTTGATGCTGTTATTGCTCCAGTTCAGCCTCTCTCAGAGGAAGGTAGCGCTGGGGATCGAAGAGGAGATGCTGCATCTTGAGAAAGCGGCGCTCAAAGGATGCTTCAAACGGAAAGCGTCCTCGGGTGTCAGGCCAAACAATCTGCAGGACGGGGAAAGCTGAAGGTGAGTGAAAGACAAGAGCCTGACCAAAGTAGTCCTCATAATAGTGCTGGTCCACTTCACCCAAACAGGTGGGAAGTCCATTTCCAGTCAAGTCAAGATAACGCACTCCAGGCTGAAACACTCGTCCTCCCTCGGGATATGCCGACGCTTCTGCTGATACGCCTTGTACGTTCGTCATTTGTTTCCGGGCCTTCTCTGGTGGAGGCCCCTGAATAAGAAACCCAAGGTGGAGCATCCACTGCACACGAATTTCGCGTGAGAGGCCGCTCATAAACAGCTCTGGCCTGCTTGATCCTGGAAGGTGCAATCCAACCGTATAGGTAAACTCTGGTTCAGTATTGGAGGTAGACACATGCCGTATGGCAAACCCTTGCAAGGCAATACCCTCTCGAATTTCTCTTTGCAACGTGGTCATCGAAACGTGACGATGATGCTTCATCGTTTTCTTCCTTTCTTAGATGCAACAACAACAACAATCGCTTGTAGACGTTCTGTGTGGCCTGCAAGCGATTGGATACTGTACGAACCGTGAATGATCTCTACTCATCACTTCTTCACTGGGATACCCATGAAATGTTTGAGAAGATCGAGACAGCAAGATGCTGCCTGGCCGCGATAGTAAATCTTTGCTGGATCGTTCTCTGATTGACCTGGCACAAAGAGCAAGAGATCAACTTGATCATCTTCATCATGGAGAAGTGTTGCCCGAATACGATCTCGCCAGGGGGCCTGGAGAGATGCATGCAGGAATTGCAGAAAATTGTTGTACACAGGCTTATCACGCTCGGTGCGTGCGGTCTCAAGGATGTCGCGAGCGACGTATTCAGCAGCATCCTTATCCACCGCCTCTATGAAGAAAAGATAGTCTCTTTTCTCATCGGTCGCTTTCGGCAAGAATGTTTTGCCAGCAGCAATATTACTGGCATCAATCCCATCAATTGCTAGTAACGTTCCGTTCAGGCTCATCGCGATCTTCTCAATTTCATACGGGTGCAGCTGGTCATCTCCTGAGGTTGAAACATAGTAGGGTGGCATAGGTACTTCCTTTCATTTTCATCAAAATGTAATTCCGCCAGAACATTTCCAACGGGATATGAGAACGTAAAGAGGGAGGTGATGCAATAGCGTGCATCACCTCCCTTCGATTGAGTGGTTAAAAGAGCGTCAATTGCTCTGGTTCCGACACAGCAATTGGAGATGTGACCGGTTCCGGTGTTGGTTCCGGCAGTGGTTCCTGCGCAACGAAATCCCAGAGCGTTTGAATTGGCTCCTGAACCGCCTTCTTGCTGGCTATCGCGTGTTGGAGTGGTTGCTCCTCAACCATGGCCGGAATATCTTTGACCTGCACCTGCACGCGTGGCTTTTTCACCACTGGCTTTGTTTTGGCCTTGTCAGATGGACTGCGGCGCTTATTGCGGACCAGTTGAATGTGCTCCGTATTCCCAAAGATCAGCGTGGAGAGAGAGCGTTCCAGGCGTTGGTTTCGCTCCTGCTGTTGTGCATCCTTCAGAGAAGACGCGGACGCCGCCTTTTGAGTGACCACTGGTTTCGCCTTGAGACCCTTTGGCGCTGGCGATGTCGGTATTGGTGAGGGACAGGGAGCAGTTTCATGCTCAGTCGCTGCATCGATGGGAGATGTCACCTCTGTCGTTGCCGCTTCCCTTTCTCCACCAGGTACCGTCAATCCGGTCGTTTCCTTGGTCGCAGGTGAGAGCGCACTCCAGAGCTTGCACGCCCGATACCCGCCTGTCTGCGTTCTCCAGATGGAGGGCTGTGGACCAGTGAAGAAGGCGGGAAGGCGCTCGGCCAGGGTATCGGTCGCCCCAATCCAGGTCCGTCCGCGCTTGAGCGCTTCGTGTTCCTCCTTAGCTCGGCGAGAGAAGGCGGCTTTCAGCTCCTCTTCGTCCGTCACATTGACGAGCGCCTCCGGATCTTCCTCGCCTTCCTCTTCTTCGGTGAGCAGTTCGGCTTCCACCGTGGCCGAAAAGCGTGCCAGCGTGGTACGATCGGCTCCCGCCTCCTCAATGAGTGCCCCTCGTGCCGGCTCCCCCGCAAACGAGGCCGCCGCTCCGCTTTGTCCTCCCAATTTGCGCAACTTCTGGTGGCCCGCCGTTCCGGCATAGGCCATGTAGTAGATGCGTACCTCTTCCCGCTTGCCCAAGCGCCATGCACGCCGTGACGCCTGCTCTAACATAAAGAGGTTGAGGGCCATCTCGTACCAGATGATGCTATCAACCACACTTTGCAGGTTAATGCCTTCATTGACGCGTGCGTAAGGGACAATCGCGACCTTCGCGGCTGCCTTTCCATCCAGCCCTGGCTTCATCGCATCAATAATGGCTTGTTGCCGATCCTCCGGTTTGACCTGATTGGGCAAGATCCAACTGGCAATGTCGGCCTGCTCGAGCACCCACTGCAAGCGCTTCGCGGTGGAACGCTCGTCATTCTGATCAAAGTAGAGCATGCAACGGCGTCCCTCGCCCAGTTCCTTCTGCACCAGCTCGATCAGTCGTTGTTCCAGCGGATAGAGGTAATCCCAGGCCAGGCGCGGCGTTTTCAGCAGACACGCTTTTCCCAGTTCATCGCCCCACGTCGTGCGCTTCGTTTTCCACAACTCGAACGGTTTCTCGCAGGGAAGCACCGCAAACCAGCGCGGAATGGTCCCTTGCGCCATGCGAGCGACCTGACTGCCCGCACGTGCCTGCTTGGCCAGCGATGTTACCACGCTCAGATACGCACCCATCAGATCATGCTCCTCTACCCATGCTTTGAGGCGTTGGCTCTCCTTTTGTGCTTCCTCCAGGGCACGCTGCGCCTCCGCTTCTTTCTGACTCCATTGCACCAGGACCTCGGGTTCGCGCAGTTTATCGCGCACGGCGATGAAGAGCTGCTGCTTCTCCTGAGCCAATTCTTTGAGACGCTGTTTCGGTTCCTCAATAATCTCCTGCATGCGCTTTTTGGTCGCTTCGATACGCGGATCCCGCATTGAAACCACTTCCGGGATCTCAACTTTGGGGGGCATAAACGCGCCAACATCCAGGACAGTCAGGAACGTGAGCAATTCGAGCAGGTACGGGATCAACTTGGCGGACAGCCCAGGGGCCGGGACGGTGCTCACCTGCGTGTTCGTCTTGCCTCCGCCTTTCTTCGCATCCGACTCGTACTCCTTAATCCACAGTTGGATTACCCCATAGCGGCGCTGCGCCTCGGAGGCTTGCCGCCACGAAAGTCCCAGTTTTTTCCAGAACTGGGGATGAAAGCGATACCAGTAGAAGAAGAAACTGACGATATCGCCCCCAAAGTGGGTCCCACTGGTCAGCATATGCGTCTGGGCTGCTCGCATGGCCCGATGCATCGCCCTCGCGATATCCGAGCTTTGCGCCCGTCCATTATGGCTCTCATCAATCACCGAGAGCGCCACACACCCTTCAAAAAAGTGTGTGAGGTATTCATAGACCCCAAAGCTATCCGGCGGCGGCGCAACCAGATCATATCCGTGTGGCGAGGGGTGCTTCTGCGTCCCAGGCACTCGAATGGGGGCGGCATGATCCTGCACCGGGGTCAGGCGACAGAGCAAGCGTACAGAGGGTGTGGTGCTTCCCTTCGCCTTTTGCCGCGTGAGGCCGGGCTTCGACGCGCACAGGGACGATAGGGAACGTCCCTTGATGCGTGCCTGCTGCGCGAGGTGATCGATGACCCGCGACCATTCCTGATAGGAAAGCGCGGGGTACTTCTCCTGCGCATAGTCGGTGCGTGCCTGCGTCCACATTGCGGCACTCAGGGGCTTCTGATGCCGTCGCTGCCGTTCACGATTGCGTGTGTGGTCGCACTTGCACCACCGTGGCTTCTTCTCAAAGTGGATGAGACTATCGACGACGACCTTCAGGCTCGCGTCCTCCTCCTCTTCTTCCTGTTGCAGCAGGGTGGGAGCGTCTCCCTCTTGTGATGAGGCTTCCTGCACACCAGGAATGCCCATGACGGTGCCAAAGCAGTCGGGGCACCGGAAGCGCGTCCTGGTCACCGTCTCAGTGAGCACCTCTCCACTCTCGAGAAAGCGGTAGCCCGTCACCTGCTCGTGCTCATCGTGGATCGCCTCCAACAGAGGAAGGAGGTCTTCCTCGGGCTTCAAGACCGGCTCCTGCCCCTGCTTCTGAACTTGAAGGACTGCTGGCTGCCAGATGCGTCCGGACCCCCGTGGCTGCGATTGCGAGTGGGAACACACCGCAATCACCGCTGGAGCGGTACTCTGGGCGCAGCGCTGGAAGAAATGGGAGAGATCCTCATAGCGTGCCACCATCATCGTCTCGGCTTGCGGCCAGGCGGCACGAATCTCTTTCTCATATTCCTTCGTGACCTTTTTAGGGGTCATGATGAGGACCGGCAACGCTCGCGGCCCGGCATCTTCTGGCAGGATGAGACGGCCTGTCTTGCGTTCACGATAGGCAACCACCCGTCGCGTCGCCGGATCTTCACGGATCTGCGCGACGCCCTGCGCGTTTCGCATGCGCACCCCGTAGACCGGCTCCAGATCCAGGAAAGCGAGCGTGCGAGGATTTTTGAGCCAGGTGCGTCGTAATTGCTGCATCCAGGGGGGTTGGGGCTTGCCTGGATGCGCGTTGCGATGCTGCCATGCGTAGGCTTGCCGGGCTGCCGTCGCGGTCGCCATGCGCGTCTTGCCCGTTCCAGGTTCCCCCTGGATGGCGACCAGCCCATGGGCGTCGAGACTGCGCCCCATCGCGCAGACCCGATGCATTTGCGCCGGGGCGAGTCCCGCAAATGCCGCCTTGGGCAACTGCTTATCCAGCCCAAATTGCGAGAGCACCGCCAGTTCCCAATCGTCGGGATCGAGTTGGTAGAGTGGTGGCCGCTTCTCTTGAGCGTAGGCGGCCAGCACCGAGATCCAGGGCATGAGGAAATCAAAGACCGCATCGCCTTCATAGTAGGTGGTGTGCCCCTTTTCCAGATCGAGCACGCCCAGGACTGGATAATCCTGCATTTGTTTGGCCGACGCACTCACCACGCCCTTATCGCGCAGATTCTGCTTCGTTTCGCTATCCAGAGTCATCTTCGACCACTCGGACCCAACGAAGGCCGAAAGCAGATAGGGGTGCCCACCAAGATGGATCACTTCCCCCCCGAGCATGCCCGTCATAATTTCAGCGGCGACGTGGGCCACCCCCGTATAGGGCATGGCCGGGCGTTCCACCATCGCCTCTTCCTGCCAGCTCGTCGCCTGGAGCCATTCCGAGGAGAGATCGGCCCCACTGCCCGGTTCCCCTGTATCCTCACTTCCCAGTAACGTTTCCATCACCTGCGCGTCGGAGGCATCCTGCGTCTCGAAGACCGGCACCCGCGAGACGAGTGGTAGCAGGTAAGGGTCCGAGATCGGTTCGTTCGGCAAGGTCGGCGGGGCCGTCCCACCCGCCCATCCTTCGTTGTCGTCGGCATCCTTGCGCCAGCGATACCCCAGCAAGGCTTTGACGCGTGCCTCGTCCAGAAGATCCTTCGGCACGGCACGTTTGCGACCAACAACCACGATCTGCGTGAATTTCTCGAAGGGGCCTTCCTCTTCCCCTTCCTCCCGAGAGGGGAATTTCCAGATGCGGATGTCATCGAACCATTTGGTCCAGAAATTGACCATTTTGCGATCCCAGGCCGCACGTGCGGGAATGATCGCCACCAGAATGCCGCCATCGACCAGCGCCTCTGTGGTTTTGACCACAAATTTGTACTCGGCACGTTTGCCATTGACAAAAAAGTAGGGCGGGTTGGTGAGGACCGCACTCAGGGACTTCGCCGGCAGCTTCATCCCTTCAAAGGCATTGGGAAAGATCGCTGGGGCAAGTGCGGCCAGACGTGTGCGAGCGATGAACGCACGCTCAGCGCTGATCTCAATGGCGCTGCAATGGATGAACGATTGGTCTGGTTGATCCAGCAGAGGCAGGAGCAGATCCCCTTCACCTGCGGCTGGATCAAGGATAGTGATCAATTTCTGGGCAGGATCATCGTGGGCGGCAAGGGCAGCAAATGAGAGCAGGTTTGCATAGATGCGTGCCCCAAGCGGTGGGGGCGTACGCACGAATGAAGACTGCGACAGATTTTCGAGGGTTCCATTCGCCATAGCGGTTTCTCCTTTTTTGCGGACATAAGAAAACCCCGCCCACCGAAAATCGGAGACGGGGTGCAATCAATCACGAAACGAGCGGGCTTACCAGGGGAGCCAGCGTTGATGGATGCCTTGGGCGACCAGGGCATTCCACTGATAGGCATCAGTGGTGATTTTCCAGACATGCACGCCCAGAGCCGGCAAGGGGACGATCAACTGACGAGAGACTCCGCGTTGCCACAGTTCACTAGCCCAGGTGACCAGGCGCTCCGGATGCGCATCATCGCGGTAGAGCAACACCACGCGCATCGCCCGCAAATGCCCAAGGAAGCTGAGGGCATTGGGGGTTTCTTCACCCACATTACCCAAAATGTAGCGGGTGTCGACCTTTGGCACGCGAATATCCTCGTGACGAGCATCTTTCGCCATGTGCGGCGCATTGAGTATCCCTTCGGCGATATTGGCCCCAAGGGGGATGGCAATCGCATGGAGCATCTTGAGGCCAGGGAGTTGGGTTGCAAACTGCTTATAATGATCATCGAGCCGCTTGAAGACCTGATATTCCCCTTCCCACTCGATGCCAGGGGCCGGATGAAAAACGGCTTCTTTCTTCTTCCAGATCTGGGCCATCACCGCGCTCACGCTGGTGTCACGACCAACGAGGCTCATGAGGGCAACCTTCCCCTCATCAAACGCGATGGCGGCAACGCTCACTATCTGACCATCCTGTTCGATGGTTCCAACGAAGCCACCAGGGTGAAGGGGTCGGACGGGAATGGTGCCTGTCAGCAGTGGGGCGATCGTAAGAGACTGTATTGATGGAGCAAGCATAGAGATGTTTCCTTTCA
Source organism: Ktedonobacteraceae bacterium (assembly GCA_013695595.1). Lineage (GTDB taxonomy): Bacteria > Chloroflexota > Ktedonobacteria > Ktedonobacterales > Ktedonobacteraceae > JACDAE01. The sequence continues at coordinate 19,321 of JACDAE010000696.1, forward strand.
TGTAAATGAATGAGTATGGTATTAATGGGTTACCTGAAGCGTGGCGGAGGGTTGAGCGTTAGCCGCTTTTTGTTGCTTCAGCCGCGTGGACAAATCGGTCCGCTGCCTCGCAGTGAGGTCCGTTAATCTGGCAACATGGTAATAGTCACAAATGCCCTGGATGCGCACGGGATCGCGTCCCACTTTCCGAGCAACCCAATCGAGAAGGACCGCTTTTGGATACTCTGTGGGCTGCTGCAGTGCTGCCTGGGATCCCTGATCGGGAGGCGATGGGTCTGTCTCTGGTTGTATCAGAGGTGTTTGCTGAATGGGTGAAAGTGGCTGAGACACGGCTACTGGTGCCGTCACATCTGGCTCTTTTGCACGGCTTTGCACAACGGGAGAGTGGGTCATCGAAGAAGATCGTGGCTGGATGAGACCACGCTCCTGGTACAACTTTTCGACCCTGGCGATGCGCTCGGCTTTTGAGATCGCGATCTGGCGCGATTGGGAATCATAGGGAAGTTCCAGTTTGCGCAGATCGTAGAGATACCTCCCTAGTAAGAACTGGGCACAGGCACGACGAAAGGCTTGCGAATAGGCTTCAGTCGCCGTGTTGTCGTCTTCACGCGTGGAGCCGTTTTTGCTAGTTGTGGTGAAGTATTCCTCCCCGTAGTCCGTGTGCGCCACGCCGAGAATGACCACAGTCACCGGAAGAATAAGCTTGTTGCCTTGAGCAAACGGCGGAACATAGGGGGTGCTCCATTCCCCGAACACCAACTCATTGAGACGGTCTTCATAGACGCGTTTGTTGGCATAGGGCAAGGCCAGACAGAACGTTTTGCCGTTTTTTTGATGAATATCTTTGGGCAAAAACCCGATGGTTTCCGGGGCAAAGGGCTGTTGAAGGGCTTCTTTGAGGGATGCAAGGGTGTGTTGAGTCGTCATTGTTTTTTCTCCTTGGAAAGGGCAAAAGCGGCCAGATCCTCGTCTCGATGCACACTCGAATGCAAGAGAAGATGAGGACCTGGCCGCGCATATCGGTTTATGATGTGGAATGATCGTTCAAAAGTGGCTACCAGTTCATGCGCTCTTTCAAGCTCACATAACGGGGATTGCCGATGATCAGATGATCGAGGAGTTCAATGTCCAACACGTGTCCAGCTTCTACCAACTGTTTAGTAATTTCCAGATCTTCTGGTGAAGGGGTAGGATCACCGCTCGGATGGTTGTGGCAAACGATAATATTAGCAGCTTTGCGGGCAAGAGCTGGACGGAAGATTTCGGCGGCTCTCAAGACGGCGCTGTTGACGGTTCCCTGATAGAGGCACAGGTTTGCCAGCACCTGATTTTTCGTATCGAGGACCAGAACGCGCATTTGCTCATGATCCAGGTACATCATATCCATGCGAACCAGGGCAACCGCATCATCGCCACTGCGGATCTGATACCTTTTCTCAGGAGGATGCGCGGCGAGGCGTTTGGCGAACTCCAATAC
>JACDAE010000726.1 GCA_013695595.1 Ktedonobacteraceae bacterium
CGGCATCCTGATTGCAGTGGGAGCGGTGTTGCTCGAACAGTTCCACTGGATCCTGTACGTGTTCGGCGTCTTCCTGATCTTTACCGGAATTCGCATGGCGCTTCATAAAGAAACGCAGATTAATCCAGAAAAGAACCCACTGCTCAAGCTAGCACGACGCTTCTTCCCGGTGACGAAAGAGTATGAGCAAGATCATTTCATCGTACGGCGAGCTGGTCAATGGATGATGACGCCGCTGCTGCTGGTATTGCTCATTGTGGAGAGTACAGATCTGGTCTTCGCGGTCGACTCTATTCCAGCCGTGTTTGCCGTCACGCGAGATCCCTTTATTGTCTACACGTCGAACGTCTTCGCCATCCTTGGCTTGCGTTCCCTGTACTTTGTCTTCGCCAACGTGATCGAAAAGTTCACGTACCTGAAGCTGGGATTATCCATTATTCTCTCCTACATCGGTGTGAAAATGGTGTTGGCAGATGTCTTTCCTATCCCAACGCTCCTATCACTGGCGATCATCGCGCTGGTCCTGGTTGGTGCAATCGTTGCCTCAGTGATACGCGCTCGCTATACAACAGCAAAACCCGTAGCACCTGAAGAAAAAGATGCCTCTCCTGTAGAGAGCACGATCGTATAAATAACCAGGCAAAGAAAGAGAGCATACCCTCATGCAACATACAGAAAGAAATGATGCGCCAACATCTGTGTATCAGCCACAATCAGACGCGACACCACCAAACACACCGCCCAGGCGTCCCTCGCGCGGCCTGCGCACGGGAGCAATCCTGCTCCTGGTGCTATTGCTCGCCACCGTATTCGGGACAGGCCTGTTCGCTGGCTGGCAATTTGGCACTACTACTGGAACGGCAGTGGTTCAGCCCACACCTACGACTGGATCAACGCCTCCAGCAAGTACAGGGGATGTAGAGACCATCCGTGAGGCGGTTATCGCCAGAGTGCGGCCAGCGGTCGTACAGGTAAACGTAGCGACTCAACAGGGTCAAGGGCTTGGTTCAGGCGTGATTATTGATCAACGTGGCTACATCATTACGAATAATCATGTGGTCAACGGGGCACAGCAGGTCGAGGTGATGCTCTTCGATGGCACGAAGCTACCAGCTCAAGTCGTGGGCACATCGTCACCCGATGATCTGGCGGTCTTGAAGGTCACGCCACCTAAAACGGGCCTGACCGTCGCCACCCTTGGAGATTCGTCTCAACTGCGCGTCGGGCAAGAGGTGCTGGCAATTGGTAACCCATTGGGGATCACCCAGACGGTAACGAATGGCATTGTAAGCGCCCTGGACCGCACCATTGGCACCATTCCAGGGGCGATTCAGACGGATGCGCCCATCAATCCTGGCAATAGCGGTGGCGCTCTCGTTGACCTGCAAGGCAAACTGATTGGTATTCCGACCTCAACGGCGATAGATCCGCAGTTTCAGAAGCCCGCAAATGGTGTTGGCTTTGCCATCCCTGCGAACCGCGTCCAGTTCATCGCCCCACAAATCATTGAGAACGGCAGCGTGACCAACTCAGGTCGTGCGGCCCTGGGAATAAACGTGACGAGCGTTGATCCCACCCTGGCCGCGCAAAACACCCTTTCAACCGATCGTGGCGCATTCATTACCAATGTTACGTCCGGCAGTGCCGCCGCTCAAGCTGGTTTGAAGCCTGGGGATGTGATCGTACGCATCGATAATAAAGAGGTCAATGATGTCTCTTCCCTCAGCGATGCCCTGGTCAGCAAAAAGCCCGGCGATACCGTCTCCGTCCATGTCTATCGTGGCAACCAGCAACTAACAATGAATGCCAAACTGGGCGAGTTACAGATCCGTTAAGACCCACAACGGCATGGATACCCCACAATGATGTGGGCAACACGGGCATAGATGCCTCAAAAGAGTGTGGATACCCCACAGAGGCGTGAGTTATCCACACCATAGATGATCACGGGGATGGCAGGCGTGCGGGCATGTGGACGGCATCCATTCCCACACGCATAATCATACAAAATACGAAAAGGAGAATAATACCTATGCACTTTGAAGAATGGCTGCTGATAGCCTCAGTTCTCCTTCTCTTGAGTGTTGTTGCCTGGAAAGCCTCGAACAGGCTGGGCATTCCCGCCCTGCTACTCTTCTTAGGTATCGGCATGTTGGCTGGCTCAGATGGTCCTGGCGGTATTTATTTTGATAACGCATTTATGGCCCAATCCATCGGCGTGGTCGCCCTCGCATTCATCCTCTTTGCAGGTGGATTAGACACACAATGGAAAGTCGTGCGACCAGCTCTCGGCGGGGCACTGGCCCTCTTGACTATTGGCGTACTGCTGACCGCTGTAGTCGTGGCGGTCTTTGCCCTTGTAATCCTGCATGTTTCATTCATGGAGGGCTTGCTCCTGGGGGCGATCCTCTCGGCGACCGATGCCGCGACCGTTTTTAGCGTGTCGAGGGCACGCAACCTGCAACTCTCAGGGAAGATACTGCCTCTGCTCGAACTGGAATCGGGCCTGAATGATCCAATGGCGGTCTTTCTCACGATTGGCCTGACCAATCTGCTGACCAATCCGCAAGAGTCCATATTCGCGACCTTCGTGCTCTTCGTGCAGCAGATCGGAGTCGGAGCCATCTGTGGCCTCTTGCTCGGCGCGGGAGCGATCCTGCTCATCGGTCGCCTCAAGTTGGATGCAACGGGCGTGATCCAATCGGGTCCTTACCCGGTGCTCACCATCGCCCTCGTGCTGCTCACCTATGGACTCACGGCGACCTTAGGCGGCAGCGGCTTCCTCGCCGTCTATCTGGTGGGATTGCTACTGGGCAACAGTTCCGTCAAATACATGGAGCAGCTCACGAGCTTCCACGACGGCCTGGCATGGGTGATGGAGATCGGGATGTTCCTGGTCCTGGGCCTGCTCGTCTTCCCATCTCATCTTCTGATGGTCTTCTTCAGTGGACTCCTCATTACCGGGGTCGTTGTATTCATTGCGCGTCCCGCCAGTGTCCTGCTCGTCTTGCTACCGACAAAGATGCTCATGCCGGAAAAGCTCTTCGTCTCCTGGGTGGGCTTACGGGGAGCGGTTCCTATCGTCCTGGCGACCTTCCCGTTGCTGGCAGGTCTACATAATGCGTCGCTGCTCTTCGACCTGGTCTTCTTTGTGGTCCTGGCCTCGGTCTTGTTGCAAGGAACATCCGTCTCCCTGGCCGCACGCTGGTTGGGAGTCGTCAAGCCTTCGGCAAAGGAGCTTGCAGGCTGATCATAAGGGTAGTGCCGGCTCCCAATCGACTGTTGATGGCGATTTTCCCTCCCTGCGCTTCAACGAATTCCCTGGCGATGGCAAGCCCCAGGCCACTTCCACCAACGTTCTTCGAGAGACGACTGCGCGACGGATCTGCACGATAGAAGCGGTCAAAGACGCGCGGCAGATCCTCCTCCGGGATGCCCTTGCCGGTATCGCGTATCTCGATAAGAACGATCTCTTGCTCTTTGTTATATGCAGCAAAGAGGCTGACGCTCCCATTCTCAGGCGTGAATTTCAGGGCATTATCGACGATATTAAGCAAGACCTGCTGCATCCTATCGGCATCAATGCGTATCAACGGCATATTTGCGGCAACCTCACGGCTGATGACTTGCCCATGCGCCAGTTGTTGCGCCTGATGATAGACCTTCTCAATGAGATCGCGCACATCGACCACATCTTCGCACAATCTGGCCTGCCCCTCGTCAAGGCGCGTGAGGACCTGCAGATCTTCTGCCAATCTGTGCATACGTTTGACCTCTGTATACATGCCTCGTAGCAGGCGACGCGCCGCCTCTTTGTCGCCACTATCGGCTCCCAGCAACAACATCTCCAGGCTCCCACCAAGCGCAGTCAGTGGGGTACGCAGCTCGTGAGAGGCATCGGCAACAAAGCGCTTCTGACGTTGAAAAGACCGTTCAAGCTGCGCCACCATCTGGTTGAACGATTGCGCCAGGCGTCCAATCTCATCATCGGTCAGGGGCTCATCGAGGCGCAACGAAAGATCGCCCTCCGCAATACGCCTGCTGGTACGCTCCATATCTACAAGTGGATGTAATGCGGCACCAATCAGGGGGATCGTCAACGCGGTGGCAAGGCTTAACGCGCCAAGCGCACCAAACAACAGGATCAGGCGAAAGGTGATAATAAACGCATCGATCTGCTGCGTCGGCGTGCTGACCTGCAACACGGCAACCATATGGCCGTCGCCGCTTACAAGGGGCAAAAGCACGATCAACTGACGATTCTTCTGTGTATCGCGTGCGAACCAATAACTGGTCGCTGTCTGATCATTTGCCAGCGCCTTTTGCACGATGGATGGTGCAAGGGTCACTGAAGGGAGCACAAAAGGGGTCTGATATGTCGATGGGATAACGGTACCATCCGGTAAGAGGGTAACTGTCTCGCTCCTGGGGCCATCCAGCTTTTGCGCCAGACTCTTTGCAGCCAACAATAAACTGGTAGAGATGGGAGATGACGAGGGCTGCGCAGGTGTTCTGGGGAAGGACAGCGGAAATCTGTGCTGATGCTCATTGACGCTCTTCATTACAAGTCTGGCTTCGCTCCATAAAGCATTTGCCTCGTTCATATCGAGGGCCCGTTCGGCGGCGAACAAGATAACCACGCCCAACACACTGAGTAAGAGTGTGAGCAATCCTAGTGAAACGATAATCAGACGCCAGCGAATTGGTACTCTACGCTGCCAATTCTGGAATATCTTTGTCCGCCACATATGCCTTACCCCCTCAGGGTGTATCCTATACCTCGCACCGTCTGAATCAAACGCGGTGGATTATCGTTCAACTTCTCACGCAGATGCCGAATATAGACCTCGATAATGTTGTCATCTCCAACATAATCATACCCCCAGACACGGGCCAGAATTATGTCGCGCGAGAGCACCAGGCGCGGATGCATAAGCAACAGCTCTAAAAGATCAAATTCGCGCGGGGTCAGTTCTATCTCTTGTTCATTGTTGGTCACGATCCGCGTGCCACGATTCAACGTAATTGTTTGAAACGTCAGAATATCCGCGAAGTTGTCGCCATGCCGCCTCATCACCGCACGCACACGCGCCATCAACTCTTTAAAGGCAAAAGGCTTCGTGAGATAATCATCGGCACCCGTGTCCAGCCCTATCACACGATCGTCAACATCCTCTTTCGCCGTTAGCATGATAATGGCAATATCTTTCACTTTACGTAAACGACGTGCCACCTCCAGCCCATCGAAGCCCGGTAGCATAATATCGAGAATGATGATATCAAGGGTCTGCGCCAATGCAGTCTGCATCGCCTCTGGTCCCGTTGTCGCGACCGATACGTTGAAGCCTTCATACGTGAAACCCATCTGCAAAAAATCGACGATCTGAGCCTCATCGTCCACAATCAAGACCGTCGGCTGGCGACGTGTACTGCTTTTCTCTTCAGTTAGTATCATTTTATTTATATCTTCTCATGCTGCAATAAACAATCATCTTAAGCAGGAACGCCTGCGAACTATTTTCAGATACACCCACGCAGGCTCCCATCAAAATATTTATAGCAGACCAGACTGAAAATTCGCTGAATCCCCTGTGCAGGATATTCTTTCAGCAAATCTTCAACTTTACACAGCCTTTTTTTCAGTCACGTATGGCAAAATGAGACCTATCAAAGGATCTTTCTCCTCAAAGAAAGAAGGAATAAACATAATGTTAAAAATAAGAGAACACACAGAGAATAGAGATCAGCCTGCCAATGGCTCTCTCTACAATAATTTGCGGCAATGGGCCGAAACACAACCAGAGGCACCCTTTATTATCGAGGCCGAGACGGGCAATGAAATTACTTATGCCCATGCGCTCGCCGCCGTCAATACGATGCGACTGTTCCTTGGGGATACTCCCCGTTGCATACTGCTCGCCCTTCCCGGCGGGCTGGTCAATGCGATCATCTGGCTCTGCGCCTTGAGCGGCGGGCACCAGCTTATACCGCTAGTACCGGATGCCTCTGCCGCAGAGATCGCCTGGGTCATGAAGAGATATAGACCGGACGTTTTGTGTATCGAACAGCCGGGAGATGCGCATCGTTTTCCGTGTCCAGATGCACTTATCATCACACGCCAGATGTGTGACGCGCTGATCAAGTACGCTCCTTATCAGGTGCAGACGATGCTCTCACCGCGCGAAGGGCGCGTTTGTCTGGCAACTTCAGGGACGACTGGCGAGGCGAAAAGTGTGATCTTAAACGAACGCCAGATTGCCTGGACCGCCGACCATGTACGTTCCAGCCACCAATTGTCGCGTGCAGATCGTGGCCTGACAGTCCTGCCCTTTTTCCATGTCAATGCGCCCGTTGTGAGCCTCTGTGCCTCTCTATTGGCTGGCAGCACGGTTGTGATCGCGCAACGCTTCAGTGGTCGCAATTTCTGGCTGTGGATTGAGCGCTACGAGATCACCTGGGCCAGCATCGTGCCCACAATCGTGGCGATGCTGCTCAGAACAGAGATGTCCGATCCCATACCCTCATCACTACGCTTTGTACGCACTGGCTCCGCACCACTGCCCGCCGCCGATCTTCTAGCCTTTGAGGATCGCTTCGGTGTTCCAGTCATCGAAACCTACGGACTCTCGGAAGCTGCCAGTCAGGTGGTCGCCAATCCCTTACCACCTGGGATACATAAACCGGGTTCCGCTGGCCTGCCCGTTGGGGTATCGCTGCGCATCTGTTCCCCACGCTCAGAAGAGGATACGGCATTGCGCGACGTACCACAGGGCTCAAATGGCGAGATCTGCATCGCTGGCCCCGGCGTGATCCAGGCGTATCACGAACAGGCAGGCAACACGGCATTTCAGGATGGATGGTTCCGCACGGGCGACCTGGGCTACCTCGACGCAGATGGATACCTGTTTATCATAGGCCGCTTGCGCGAGGTCATTAATCGCGGCGGCGAGAATATTGCGCCACGCGAGGTCGAAGAGGTCCTGCTCACATCCCCACTTATTCAGGAGGCGGCGGTCGTCGGGCGGCCCGATCCCATCTACGGCGAACAGGTGGTGGCCTATCTCGTTGTACAAGAGCACTGGACCGCCACAGACAGGCAGGCACTTTTACAGTATGTCTCGCAACGCCTCAGCCCGCCCAAAACGCCCGTCGACTTTATCGTGCTAGATGCCCTCCCCAAAAACGCGACCGGGAAGGTTGAACGCCGCCTCCTACGCGCCAGAGAGCAAGCAAGGGCGAGAAGAAATGGTAGCTCCCACCCAATCTCTTTTCGAGAAGAAGATTTGACCACGCAACAGTAGGGGTAAGGGGCAGTGTGGAGCGGAGCGGGGGCCTTGCGCTTACCCTTCTCGCCGATAGAACAATTTCTAGAGAGTTGAGACGTAAACAGTGGAAAGTGTACGCAAAAGTCGTCGGTACATCTACGACTTAGATCCTTTACGTGCGGTGACGGCCCTGGGGGTTGTCGCCGTCCACGTGGTCACCTTCACCACCTACCTGAACCAGATCAACGCGGGCGCGCAACTGCAAAACGTCATCTTGACCTCGCTGCACTATACACGTTCGGTCTTCATGTTTGTGACGGCCTTCGCCATGGTCTATGTCTACTATGGAAAGCCCTTTCACCTCAAGCAATTCTGGGTACGCCGTGGGATAGGCGTGCTCATTCCCTATATCATCTGGACGGCGATCTATGTCTGGGCCAATGCTCCCTCGCTCTCACCCCCACAGTTTGTGCAGACGACGCTGATCGATATTCTGAACGGCAACGCATCCTATCAACTCTACTATATTTTACTGACCATCCAGTTCTATATCATCTTTCCACTCTTTCTGCTCTTCATGAAGTATGCGATGCGTCACCCCTGGCTGGTGCTAACGGTGAGCTTTGTTGTCCAGATCATGCTCTATTATGTTGATTACCATACGTTACAGGCCGCCACATTCGCGCCTTCAAGCTTCTGGAACACCTTCAATCTCTATCAGAATCGTTTCGTGCTTATGTATCCGTTCTACTTCATCCTCGGTGGGGTAACAGCCCTCTACTTCGAGCAGGTGCGCACCTTCCTGCTGCGGCACGCTCAACTGGTCACTGGCGCGCTGGTCATCACCATTCTCATGCTCTGGACGCATTTTTATGTTCAGGTCAACATCTACCATGAAGCGATCGGGTACGCGATCTCCGTCTTGCAGCCGCTCATGGTGATCTATTGCCTGGCGGTGATCGGCTTTTCGCTCTGTATGGCGAGCAGTTGGGCCAGCCGCACCGACGAGCAGGGACACCCCTGGGGCTATCGCTTCTGGCATACATTGTCTGATGCCTCGTTTGGCGTCTACCTGATTCACGCCCTCATTCTCAATAGTGTACTGAAGTGGATCGTTCCTGCTCTGCCCATCGTGTGGCCAGTCGCGGTGCGTGTCTTCTTCACCTGGTTTCTCGTGGCGGGATCGGCACTATCGATCAGCATCCTTCTGATCAACACGCCCGTGCTCAGTCGTCTAGTCGGGCGAGCCTATCCGCTCCCCTGGAAAGGTGTGTCGCTGGAAAACGTCACTCACCTTTTCTGGAGAAAGAGCCAGGAAAAGAAGTTAGCCACCCGCGTTGATGCGCCAAGCAACGAATAAACGTTGCTCCAGATAACATGTGTACTATTGGGGAATTCGGTGTAGCGTGGATCTCCCCCAATAGCCTTCAGGGCGGCGATCATATCCCGTGAGCCGGAGACGGGTATGGAGCCGTCCTTTGCCCCATGAAACGCCCAGATAGGCAGATTTTTTATGCCTGCCACCTTCGCTGGATCACCGGCACCAGCAAGGGGGGCGGCAGCGGCGAAGTAGTCGGGCCAGCGCTCAATTGCATCCCACACCCCCAACGCGCCCGACGAAATCCCCGTGATATAGCGACGGCTGGCATCGATCCCTGCATACTGGCGTTGTAAAGCGTCCAGCAATTGTATCGTCAAGGAAAGAGCCGCCGTGGGCTGTGGCGTTTGCACATACGATCCTTTACGCACATTTGCATCGACCCACTGTTGGGTAGTCGCAATCTGTGGAACAACGACAAAGGTGGGCCAATGTTGTTGGATATCGGGATTAGCAGGTGCTGCGTAGGACGAGGTCCAGACCTGCACATACGACTGATTGAGAAGCACCGCCTGATTTTGCGCCGTTGTATTTTTCAGGTTACTTTTCTCGCCCCCTCCATGCAACAACAAGACCAATGGATATTTCTGGCGCGGCGTGTAATGAGAGGGAATATAGAGATAATACACCAGTTGCTCTCCCCGTGTGCCTGTAAATATTCTTTTTACATAACCATGCTTTGCTAGAGGAAGTGGCGTATTCGCAGGGAACGCGTGGGTAAATAATGATAATGATAGATGTGATATGCGGGAATAGGTAATGGAGGCAAAGATCATGGTCGTTGCCAGGATGACAATGACGATAGTCGCAAATATTTTAGAGGTTTGTTTTTCCATACAAAGCCTTTCTTCAATAAGGTCCAATCGTAGCGCTGCATACATAAATCATGAGCCAAATACCGAAAATGTCGTTAATATCCACCGATTTTATACATATTTATTTATTTTTCAGGAGACGACGCAGCGATTCGCACCCGCCTCCAATTCAGCCACATCACGATCGGGCACAATCCCCTTTTCGTTGAGCTGTATGATCAAATCGTGGTGCAGTGGGGCCGCAGGAACGTGATGCAGCAGGGTCTGGACAAATTCATCATGGTGAGTGTGGACGATCGTCACACGTGCCTCGAAGTCGCTGAGGGTTGTCATAATGGGGCGACCATCAAAGGCCGCCGGCTCCCCCGTATGTCCCGGCAAAACAAGCGTATCACCTGGAAATGCAAGGAGGCTGTGAATACTGCCGTAGAGCTGTGACGCACATTCCTGCGCTTCCACATAAGAGTGGCTTTGTAAGTCAGGGCGACCAACACCTGTGAGTGAGAGCGTATCACCCGTGAACAGGACATGGTTATTTAATACATAGCAGGCGCTCTCAGCAGTATGTCCAGGCGTATGCACGATACGCAGCGATTGCCCGGCGATGGTCAGTGTATCGTCGGTGTGGAGCGGCGTGAAGAGAAATGTGACACGTTGTTGCTCAGGCAGAAAGAGCTGTGCACCGCTTCTTTTAGCAAGCTGGCGCGAGCGCGAGAGGTGATCTGCGTGGATATGCGTATCGAACACTGCACTGATCTGCCAACCCTGCTGTGCGACCAGGTCGAGATAGACCTGAGGGTCAAGGGAGGCATCGACAATAAAAGCCTCCTCTCCGGCACCGATTATATACGAAAGGCAGCCTTTACCGGTTCTCCGCACCTGGATAATACGGACATCCTTCTCGGCATAGGGTACCCTGGCGGTATTCCAGGCGAGGCTCCATGCCCTCATTCCACCCGCCAGCGAGTAGGCGTCGATGCCACGCCACGATAACTGCTCGGTGGCAATCAAGCTCGTAACACCCGCAACACAGACTGCGACCACTGGCATATGTTCGGGTGCCTCGAATGTGGAGAGTGCTCGTGGATCATGGGCTCTGAGGGCCGCATATGCGTCAATATGCATACTGCCTGGAATCCACCATTCGGCACGATCGGTCGTGGTCCGCACGTCTAATATCGTTGTAGGTTGCTTGCGCTCCAACCAGGTACGCAATGTGTCAACATCAATGGTCTGCATAGTTTTTGCTCCTCTTAAAATCTATAGCTTAAAATTCATCTTCATATTGTTGTAATGCACTAAAAATGCGCTCGGAAGTAATAGGTAATTCCGTCATACGTACGCCAACGGCAGCGTAAATGGCATTGGCGATCGCGCTTGCCGAGGCCGCTGCCGGCGGCTCTCCGATCCCTCGATTGGCATAAGCACCCAACCCTTCGCCAGACTCCAGCATGATGGTTGCGATCTCTGGCACGTCAAGCGCGGTAGGAATGAGGTATTCGCGCAATGAGGGCGTCTGAATAATGCCGTTTTTGATGGCAACCTGTTCCATAAGTGTGAAGCCGATCCCTTGCGCGACTCCGCCATGCATCTGCCCCACAACGCTCTGGGGATGCAGCGCCCGCCCGACATCATAACAGCAAGCATACCTGAGCACACTGACCTCACCTGTGTCCTCGTCAACCGCAACTTCAACGGCGTGTGCGCCAAATGTGAAGCCGGGCCAGTCGATGCCGGTGCCGCTTGCACTATCGAATTTCTTTTCCTGCGGCGTACGAAACGTTGCATGCTCACTGAGAGGGGTTGCACGTATCCTGGCCTCTTCGATCACCTGTAGCAGCGTGACCTTTTTCCGTGCCTGATCTCGTACGATGATCTCACCATCCTGAAGCAACAGACCCTCCAATGGGGCCTCGCACAGGTCAGCGGCGATCTCCAATAGCTTCTTCTTGAGGGCCTGTGCGGCCATAGAGGTGGCATGGCTGCAATAGTACAGCGTCTTTGAACCAGCCGTGGCCCCCACAAGTGGCGTCGTCATGGTATCGGCCAGACGTAACGTGATCTTAGCAAGTGGCATACCCAGCACGTCAGCGGCGATCTGTGCAACCGACGAGCTTTGCCCTCCACCTATATCGCACACGCCGATCGAAACCTGCACTTGTCCGTCTGGTTGCACCTCGATCGCGCATGATGCAGCGTTGCTCGGCACGCCATACCCGCCGAAGTTTGCCGAGAAACCCCGTCCGATCATTCTTGTCCCGACCTCAGCAAGCCTGGGTATCTCTTCCAGCGCCTGCCATACCTTCTCGGTTGCTTCGTTCAGTTGCACGGCATCATGGATAACCTGCCCATTGGGCAACGTCTGCCCCGGTTGCAGGTAGTTGAGGCGGCGCAAGATGAGAGGGTCCATACATAGCTCATACGCGAGCTGGTCCATCTGGCTCTCGTGCGCGAAATTGACCTGTGGCCCTCCCACCGCACGCATCGCACTGGTGAAAATGTTATTGGTGTGAATGGCCTGCACATCGATCGCGACATTGGGAATCGCATAGGGACCAGTAGCAAGCATTAAGGCATGCACGCTGACCAGAGCGCTGCGATAGACGAATGGACCTGCATCCGCAATAATGCGTATCTGCATCGCCGTCAAATGTCCGTCGTGCGTTGCTCCCGTTTTATAATGCAGCGTAAATGGATGCCGCTTGGAATAGGCCTGGATAGACTCCTCGCGCGAGCCGGCAAGGGAGACGGGACGCTGTGTGCGCCATGCCAATAGCGCAATATAAAGCTCGACCGTGATATCCAGTTTGCGCCCAAAAGCGCCTCCGACCATCGGGCAGATGACGCGCACCTTCTCCGGCGGGAGCGCCAGGACCGCTGCAATCTGCGGCTGATATTCAATGGATTGCGTGGAGATACGTAGCGTTATGCCACCCTGATCGTCCAGCCAGGCTACACCACACTCAACCTCCAATGGCGCATGGTCTATCCATGTCGTGTGATACGTCTGCTCTACGACCACATCTGCCTCGGCAAACCCCTGTGCCAGGTCGCCCCGCTGCAACCACTCGTGGCTGGCAATATTTCCATGCGTGCCGATCTGCGGGGCAGTGACCTTTAAGGCATCCGAGGGATCAAAGACGGCTGGCAAAAGCTCGTACTCAACCTCGATCAGGCGCAGGGCTTGCTCCACCAGGTCATGCGTCTCTGCCGCCACCAGGGCGATTGCCTGACCCGCATAGCGAATAACATCGTCGGCAAGAACGGGATGATCCAGAATTGTTGGTCCACCGTAGAGCTTCTGGCCGGGAATATCCTGTGCCGTCATAACGGCATGCACGCCTGGAAGTTGCTCGGCAGCGGTCGTGTGGATGACAAGAATGCGTGCCGATGGATGTGGGCTGCGCAATACTCCACCATAAAGCATCCCCTCCATCCAGAAATCCTGACTATAAGCAGTCTTCCCTAATACCTTCTCTAATATATCCGTGCGACGAATAGATGCGCCAATAAGATCCGCTGTATTATTCATCGCACATCCTCCTTTTCTGTATTTCGATCATTCTGAGAAGCGGCTTCAATCGCATCAACGATCGCATGATAGCCAGTACAACGGCAGAGGTTGCCAGAGATCGCTGCACGGATCTGCATACGCGTGGGATGAGGCTCTTGAGCCAGGAGAGCCTTCGCCGTCATAAGCATGCCCGGTGTACAGAAGCCACACTGTACCGCTCCACAACGCAAAAACTCCTCCTGCAATGGATGAAGCTGTTCCTGGTCTCCCAGTCCACACGCTGTAGCAATCCTGGTTTCATGCGCCTGCACCGCCAGAGTGAGGCAGGACAGGCGCGTCTCTCCATTCAACAACACGGTACAGGAGCCGCAATCGCCCTGCCCGCAGCTCATTTTTACATCCCATTGGTGCAGGTCGTCACGCAAGAGTTCGAGCAATGTCTGGGTTGCCCGAACCTCTACATACATCTCGCGCTCATTGAGCCAGAAACGGATGGGATAGACAGTATAATCACTCATAGCATTTTCTTTTCTTAATGCATTTCCACTTGACCCACTTGAGAGTACTAAAATCAAACAGCCGCCATTATAGGAAGAGACGTTGACAATGTAGAGCGTTCTGCCTCCCGACGCTGCTCATTCATATATTTCCAGCCCCCATCGGCCAGAATAATCACGATCTTGCCGCGCTGCATGGTGGAAGCTACCCGTAAAGCAACCTCTAATGCAGCCCCACTGGAAGGACCAGCAAAGATGCCCTCCTGCACCTTCAATTGTGAGGTGCGTATCCACGCATCATGGCTTGAGACAAGCAGCCTTTCATCGAGCACAGACTGATCGAGCACGGGAGGGACGAAGCCATCGGCAAGGTTGCGCAAGCCGGGAATACTGTCGCCCTGCATCGGTTCAGCAGCCACGACACGAATAGCGGCAGAATGCTTTTTTAAGCGGCGTGCAATGCCCGTAAGCGTGCCTCCAGTTCCCAAACCCGCCACAAAAACGTTCACATCAGGCACATCTTTGATGATCTCAACCGCCGTAGTCTCGTAGTGCGCGGCAGCATTGGCCGGATTACCGTACTGATAGACCATCACGTAGCGCTTATCCGTTTGCACCAGTTCCTGGGCCAGTTGCACCGCTCCATTGCTGCCAGCGGCACCGGGGGCGGTAATGATAGTGGCACCATACAGCTCAAGCATGGCGCGTTTCTCATCCGTAATCTTCTCAGGGACAACCGCCGTAAAGGGATAGCCCTTCATACCCGCCACCAGGGCCATTGCGACCCCGGTATTGCCGCTGGTCGGCTCTAGAAGGATCGATTGTGGAGTAAGAAAATGGCGGGCCTCGGCCTGCTCAATCATCTTTTTTGCGATGCGATCCTTGATGCTACCAGAAGGATTCACGCCCTCCAGCTTCGCGAATATCTGCACGCCTGGATGGGGAGTAAAACTTTTGAGTTCGACCATGGGAGTATTGCCAATAGTCTCAAGAATATTTTCGTAGCGCATAGCCTTTGTATCCTCTCTTCTGGCATAGATCAAGCATAACGGTTGATAAGAGTATTGCCAACGCGCAGCACCTCAGCACAGATGGCCTGGATGTCTTCTTCCGTCGTCATATAATTCACCAGGCAGGCCCTTAAAACTTCTTTATTCTGAAAACGCGTGCTGGTGAGAAACGCCCGTCCAGCGTGCTGCATCTCGTGTGCCAGCAGCTTGTTGAACTGGTCGAGCAGCACAGGTTCGTCGCGCAACGCGGACGGCACATAGCGGAAGCGCACAATGCTGAGCGGCCCGGATGAGACAAGCTCCAACTCTGGTTCGGCCTCAACAATCCGGGCGAGCAGGGTCGCCATTGCATTATTGCCTGCAATGGCCCTGGTCATCCCGTTGCGACCAGCCGAGCGCAGTATCGCCCAGACTTCCAGGGCGCGGAAGCGGCGGGTGCGCTGCAATGTATACTCCGAAAGCCATGGCTCATGCTCCTCCTCCACAGGTGCCGCAGTCAGGCGAAATGTGTTATAGAGGGCCGCGCCATCTCTGACGAGGACACAGCCACAATCGATGGGCACGGAGAGCCATTTGTGCTGATCGGTAGCAAGCGAGTGCACGCGCTCGATCCCTTTGTACAGATGTGCGACATTGGCATCCAGAATACCAAAGGCACCATACGCACCATCAACGTGCAGCCAGAGGCCCTGCTCCGCGCAGAGATCGGCCAGCTCATCCAGCGGATCAATCACGCCTGTCTCCACCGTTCCAGCACTGGCGACAACACAGAACGGACGCAGGCCAGCGGCCCGATCCTCGATAATCCGCTCACGCAGGCGCTCTACATCCATCTGAAAAGAGGGGGTCGAAGGGATGATATGAATAGAATTGCTGCCCATACCCATGGCTTCAACGGAGCGGCGTATGCAAAAATGACCCTGGTCGGATTGATATAACACAAAAGGGTGAGCGATCTGCTGCATGCCCTCAGTTTTTATCTCCCATCCATCCTCACGAGCGGCCCAGTGACGCGCAGCCTCCAGACAGGTAAAGTTGGCCTCCGACCCGCCGCTGACAAAGACGCCCGCGCTGCCCTCGACCGGAAAACCGCACAATTGCATAATCCACTGCACCACGCGCCGCTCAAGCTCCTGGCCGGCATGCTCACCTATCCCACAATTCATATTGATTGCGGCAGCAAGCGGCTTTACTAACACGCCCGCATGCGCCGGAGCTGAGTTAATCCACCCGGCAAAACGTGGATGCCCATTCCCTTGCGGAAAAGGGAGGATCATCTGCTCAATAAAGGCGAGCGTCTCCTCAAAAGGTAGTCCCTCCCCTGGAAGCTCCTGGCCCCGGATCGCAGCATGAATATCTTCCGGCATCGCCTGCCAGACTGGCCGCTCACGTATCCCACTCAGATATGCAGCAACCTCGTCCATAATCTGGTAGCCATAACGTCTGAGTGTCTCCTCATCAAAGGCCAGCCCTGCTGTGGTGCTCGTTGGTGCGGATACGTGTTCGCGTGGGAGCATAGGTGGTTCAGTTATCATTATAATTCCTCTTTTATCTCTTCATGATCTTTATATATACACAAGTTCAGTTGCTTCAATGCTTTTTTGACAAGAGCCTGGCCCATCCTGACACGATAGGTTGAGGAGGCCCACAGATCGTCGCGCGGCCCCTGCAGGTCGGCGACAAGATTGACGAGGCAGCGCTCTATCACCTGCTCACGTAACGGGAGCACCTCATTGAGCAGCACCGCCTCAGCCCTGGTCGCACGCAACGGCGCGGGAGTAATGGCACCGAGCGCGATAGATGCCTCCTTGATGTGTTGCCCCTCTCGCGTGATCACCAGGGCAGTGCTGGCAATAGAGACAGCACCGGATCGACGATGAGCCAGCTTGTAGTAAAACCAGAAAGCGTCTTTCGCTGGCACTGGCACATTCACCTGCGTCACAAGCGCTCCCGATTGTGAACGTGTTGCCATAAAGGAGGCCAGAGACTGACTCCATTGCCTGTCACCTGACGCCTGTAACGTAAGGCTCGCATCAAGGGTGAGCAACGGCACAACGGCGTCCGCCACAGGTGCACCCGCAACAATATTGCCACCCAGCGTCGCAGAGCTACGGACGAGTGGAGTAGCGAACGACCTGCTCATCTC
>JACDAE010000740.1 GCA_013695595.1 Ktedonobacteraceae bacterium
TACTCCTCTGGGAGATCCCATCGAGGTAGAAGCACTGACCAGTGTCTATGGACACCGATCCGACTCAGGCATGGCCTGCGCGCTGGGGGCGGTGAAGACGAATATCGGGCATCTAGAGGGAGCAGCGGGCATTGCGGGAGTGATCAAAGCCGTGCTAGCCTTGCAGCAGGGAGCCATCCCGCCCAATCTGCACTTCCAGCACCTTAATCCCAACATCACGTTCGAGCGGACGCCGTTTTTTGTGCCCACGCATCTGACCTCCTGGCCCGAGGCAAAGAGCCGGCTCGTGGGGATCAGTTCTTTTGGCTTTGGAGGAACCAACGCGCATGTGGTTCTGGAGCAGGCTCCACCATCGCACGCAGTGGAGTCCCCACCATCCGGCGAAGAGGAGCAAGAAGTACTTGTACTGCTGTCAGCGCGCCAGCCCCAAGCCGTGCTGGATCTCGTGCGTGCCATTCTCAGAAAGATGGAGCAATGTCCAGATGTATCGGTGCGTGATCTGGGTTATAGCCTGGCGGTACGTCGCGAGCATTATCAGGTACGGGCCTTCGTTGTTGCCAGAGACCGGGCCGAACTCGTTGTGGCCTTGCAGGGATTGCTGGATCCACAGGCAGTGTGGCAACCTGTCGTTAGCCGTGAGCGCGGCAAATTGATCTGGGTATTTTCTGGTCAGGGGACGCAATGGGCTGGTATGGCTCGTCAGATGGAGCAGCGCTGGCCTGTGGTCCGCCAGCATTTTGAACGTTGTGATCAGCTCATCTTCACTATTGCTGGTTGGTCCCTACGAGCTGTACTGTGGGATGAACAGAGTGCCGCTCGTTTGCGCGAGACTGCTGTGGTTCAGCCGGCTCTGGTGGCTGTGCAGACCGCGTTGGCTGTTCTGTGGCGCTCCTGGGATATTCAACCAGAGGCTGTAGTGGGTCATAGCGTTGGTGAGATCTCCGCTGCCTGTGTAGCCGGGGTGCTCACTCTAGAGGAAGCGTTGCGGCTGGCATGCTGGCGTGGGGCATGTATGCAGGAGAGTGAGCAGGGAGCGATGCTTGCAGTGCAACTACACTCCTCTGAACAGCGCTCATACGTGCAGGGAGTACTAACACGTGTCGCGGATGGGCGTGTGGAGATTGCAGCGGAGAATAGTCCGCTCGATCTCGTGCTTTCTGGAGAGGCCGCGTTGATGAGGATAGTAGAGGCGCAGCTGGTGGGCAAGGTGCAGCGAACGAACTGGCTGGAGGTGGTCTACGGTTTCCACAGCCCCCTCATGCAGGAACCCGCACGCCATCTGCGCCAGCAGTTAGAGGCTCGACCCATTCAAGGGCGACCAGAGCAGATACCCCTATTTTCCACCGTCACAGGAAGCAGGCTTTCGGGTGAGCAGATGAACGCGCAATACTGGCAGCGCAATGTACGCGAGACGGTGCGCTTCTCTACTGCGATCACCGGGCTCCTCCTGCATTGGGGAGTAAAGGGCAGCCAGGTGGTCTTTCTGGAGGTCGGGGTGCATCCCGCACTCAGTGGGAGTATTCAGCGTTGTGCTCAACAGCACGGCTTGGAGGTAGAAGTGCTGACCAGTGGCAGGCGAGGACAGGGCGAAGTGCGCCCGACGTTGCGTAGCCTGGGCCGGCTCTACATGCTGGGCTGGAAGGCGCAGTGGCAGGCGCTTTTTCCTTCCGGAGAACGTGTGTCTTTGCCGGCCTATCCCTGGCAGCGTCAGCGTTTCTGGGTCACCCCCTCCAATCCCATACAGAAAACAGAGCCAGCTCCAGGCGCAGGAAAAGAGGTATCAAGCAGCGAAGAGCCGTTTGGCATTGATCTGACGACTGTTCCAGTCGCGATGCGCCAGAAACTGCTGGAAGATGCCATTAGCAGGGACGTTTCTCAGGTGATGGAGTTGAGTGCAACCGTTGAGCCAGAACGGGGTATGCCGTTCTCGCAAGTAGGCTTTGACTCCTTGATGATGTTGGAATTAAAGAGCCGCATTGAGAAGCGCATTCGTTACAAATTTCCTCATGCTTTGCTAGAGCAGGACTCAACAATAGAGAGCCTTGCAGCTACTCTTGCTCCTTTGATGGCAGCGGCTTCCATGGATTTGCCTGCGTCCGTTGTGCTGCTCTACCAGAACGAGACGGTGCAGGCATCTGTTCCTTTCTTTTGCCTGCCGGGTATTCTGGGGACAGTTTCTGTCCTGAACGAGTTGGCGCAGGAGCTGGGGCGGGAGCGCTCGGTCTATGCGTTACAATTCCCAGGCCTTGAAGAAGGCCAGGAACCCTTCTATCGCGTGGAGGATCTGGCGCTGTTCTATAGAAAAGCTATTGCTCAGATGCAGCCAGAGGGACCCTATCATCTGATAGGGTGGTCATTTGGAGGCGTGGTGGCCTTTGAGATGGCGCATCAACTGCGTCAGCAGGGACAGCATGTGACGCTAACGATGATCGATACGCAGCCGCTGGTCCCGCGTGACGAGACAATGGAAAGCGAAGAGGAGCAGGGGTATTTCGCGGTCGAGGTTGTCAATTTTCTTGCCTTCTCGCTTAGCAAGCAGCAGAGGCTGCGTTATGAGGAGATTGCCGCCCTGGCAATGGATGAGCAAGAGGAGGCGGTGATCACTCACCTCCACGCGCTGGGAAATACGTGGCGGGAGCGCCGATCTCTTGATCGGATGTATCAGATGTGCAGGGCGAATCTGCTGGCGCTGCGAAGATACACTCCACTCATATATGAGCACGCGATACTATTTTTTGAAGCGACAACAGAGATTGATGCGGGGAAGGGCTTCTCATTTAATGAGAGTGCATCCTCATTCTGGCGTACATATTGTTCAGGAGAGCTGAAGCGTGAACGCATCGCCGGCAATCATTTTACGATAATGCAGGAACCATTGGTTCACCAGATTGCAGAACACATCCAGCGCTCGCTGAATAGCATATAGAAAGGGATAGCATGCAATTTTTTTTATTCCTGCTCGGTAGTGAAATTATGGCTATTGCCATATTTACAGGTTTCCTTCTCTCTTTGATAAACATCGTGCAGCCTGTGTTTAATAGCTTCTCGGCGGAGGAAAGTACCTTTTTTATGCAGCGTTTCCTGAATTTTGCCTATAAAAATGCATTTTTTAGCTTTCTGACGTTCTTGTGCGCATCGTTGCCAGTAGTACTTACCCTTCTTTTTTTTGTGCTGAGGCAAGAGATCGGAAAAACAGCGGTACTTATTCTTATAATACTTGGTTGGTTGTTTTTTGTTGGGGGGGTTATGGTGCTCACGCAGCGTGTGAATGCCCCCTTATATAAAGCTGTATCGCAGTGGAGTTCTGAGGAGTTGGCTCCTGATTGGCAGGAGGTGCAAAGGAAATGGTACGTGCTGAACCACATCCGTGCTGGAGCGGCGGCGGCGGCGATGCTGCTTTTCTTTGTAGCCTTTTTACTTGCGAACTGATCTACAGGCCAGGAAAGTGACTTGATGATCGTTTCTGGTTACCTATGTTTTTATTTTCTAGTATTAAGGAGTGTAGCAAGCATGTCAACGGTGGTGTTTTTTAATGTTCCTGCACACTGTCATGTGAACCCGACGTTGCCGCTGGTAGCCGAACTCATCCAGCGTGGGGAGCGGGTGATCTATTATGCCCAGGAAAACTTTCGTTTGCTCATTGAGCAAAGTGGAGCATCCTTTCGTGCGTATGGTGATGCCTATCCCTTCGATCATGATCGGCTGGATGAGAATATATTCAAAGTAGTGAATCAGATGATGAAGGCGAGCTGGCTCATTCTGGAGAAGCTTCAGGATGAAATAAAAGAGATACAGCCTGATTACATTATTCACGATTCGCTCTGTCCCTGGGGACTCTATTTTGCCGAACTCCTGGGAATTCCCTCTATTCGCTCGATTGTCATTTTTGCGATTAATATGCGGATGGCGCTGAGCGTTCCCGAGCAGTATGTTGAGCATGTAGGCATGCTTTTCCCGGCCTGGAAGGACGTGATAGAGATCATTACTATGGAGATCAGGATCAGTCAGAAATATCACGTTGGACGATACATTAACTGTATGGATACGTTGCAGAACGTTGGGCCAATGAAGATACTCTATGCCTCGCGTGAGTTGCAGCCATTTGCGAATGCGTTTGACGATACCTACAAGTTTATTGGGTATCCAGTCCTTCCGCGTACGCATGTGCCGGCCTTCCCTTTTGAGAGGCTCAGCGACAAACCACTTCTCTACATATCATTAGGGACTATCTATAATGACCACCTGGAGTTTTATCGGCTATGTTTTGAGGCATTTAAGCAGAGTGATTGGCAGGTGGTGATGTCTGTTGGCAGCAAGGTTCAGGTGGAGAGTCTGGAGCCGATCCCTGACAATTTTATCGTTCAGAATGTGGTGCCGCAACTGGACATCCTGCAACGAGCTTCCCTCTTTTTGAGTGCCGGGGGATCGAGCAGTATAAAAGAAGCGTGTAATTATGGTGTGCCGTTAATTATTGTACCTCATGCATCCGATCAGCAGTGGGTGGCTGGGCGTATTGAGCAGCTTGGTGCAGGCAAGCGCATCCGCAAGCAGAGGGTAACGGCTGTACGCCTACGCAAGCTTGCGGACGAGATTGTTGCGAACCCGTGTTATGCTCAGACCAGCCAAAAAATCGGAGAGGCTTTACGCGATGTCGGAGGATATACGTATGCCGTAGACGAGATTCAGAAGCTCAAGCAGGCATTTGCTGTCGGCTAATCGACATATGCTTATTCCTCACTGGTAACGCGCCGCCAGAAGCTTGATGAAAATGCCGGGTCCTTATGAAGAAGGAAATCTTTCCAGGCCGGAAAGGAGAGTTGAAAATCTTCAGGTGTCATCACGGCATCTTTAGCCGGGTAGAGCGCACCTCCGCATTGCTTCCTTAGCTTATCCAGTTCTTTAAATAATTGTATGGTCCTTGCACCACGATTGGGGAAATCCACCGCTAATGTCAATCCTGCGCGTGGAAAGGAAAGAAGGCCGGGGGAGGGCAGGTCTCCGAACGTTTTCAGGACCGCCAGGAAAGATGCCTCTTTGGATGAGCTGATGCACGACAACATCTCCTGTATGACTTCTTGTCCAGAGTCGATGGGCACAACACAATGATACTCCAGAATCCCGCGCTTGCCGTACATACGATTCCATGAACGCACCGGATCAAGAGGATAGAAAAAGGGATCGTAGAGGATCGTTTGCGCTTTATCTGGCTGGCCATAATAGAGACCTGTCGTGATCGCTTGTAGGATCAGGGGATTGAGCGCAGCGGCAGGGAAGTCGAAAGGCACGGCCAGCGGTAGTGCTTTGGTGATCGACCGATGTTTCCTGCTCGGTTGGGGGCAATGTGCATGATTGCCACGCAGATAGACACCGCGCCCAAGCAGACGACCGCTGGCGAAGCAATCGATCCATGCGCTAGCGTATTCATAGTGCTGTTCGGAGTCAGCATCAATGCGCATAAACTCACTCAAGGATGAATAGCGAATGCGCTCCGAAGCAATAAAGGGTCCTTGAACAGGCCTTAAGCGTATCTCTGCCCACAGGATTACCCCGGTCAGGCCCAGTCCGCCGATGGTTGCTTGAAAGAGAGCACTATTTTGCTGCGGCGAGCAATGCATGCGCTCTCCAGAGGAGCACAAAAGTTCAAACTGGGTCACAAAGCGTCCAAAAGTCCCCACTTTCTTCTGGTTCTGGCCATGTACATCATGAGCGATAGCACCGCCGACCGACACAAATTTCGTTCCAGGGGTCACTGGAATGAACCAGCCATGTGGCACTATCAGTGCCAGGATTTGAGCCAGGGAAACTCCCGCCTCGCACCTGATTACCCCCTGCACCCTATCAAAGCTTAGAATGCGGCGCAGAGGACTCATATCAAGAAGAATGCCATCCTCGTTCAGGCAACTATCACCATAGCTGCGCCTGTAACCACACGCTAACAAAGGGGACGCGAGGTGGGTCAAGTCAGGCAGCTCATCATAGGAGGTCAGTGGGATAACCTGTCGGGGTCTCTTATCAGGGTAACGAGACCAGGATAGGAAAGAAGTATCGTGAGACATTAAGATGCAACTACCTACTTTCACTGATATCTATTTTTTTTGTCTCCCCCGCGATGCGTCTAGCTGTATGGATACAAGAATCAGAAAGCCTGCATCTGCTTATGAGCGATGGGTTTATGTACTAAAAGCTTGTGCCCGATCACCATGGGGGAATGGGTCATCAAAGTGGCGGCGATGACCCCATAAACCATTATACCACTCCGCGAGAAGCCTGATCAAGCAACGAGAGATGCATTTCAGGGTTTCTCAAAAGCCTTGCAGCAACGGCGTGTTCTGGAAAATCAAGAGAGAGCCACTATGGAAAGTTGCAGATGATTATGGAGTCTGCGATGAAACAGACAGGCATACGTGAAGGCACCATCCCGTATTGTGGCTCTTCCGCACTTTTGGTGCTCCTTATGCAGCCTTCAAAACCTTCTGGCGTAACAGAGGAAAGGCACTGCGACCATACATGGAACGCTTAATGTACTTGAGCTTAGTAATTTTCCCCTCAACCGGTCCATTGCTGTAAGGAAGTGTGAGAGCCGCATGAAGAGCAGATCGTTCGTTTTCCAACCCCTGTGCAAACGTCATAAGATCGCTGACACCGCTCCTCTGGCAATCTCGGAACCAAGTGGAGAGTGGCAGGACATTGCGTTCTTTGACCATGGCCACTAATTGTTGGGCTAAGGTGTAGGCCAGTTCAACATTGGGAGTTTGTCGGATGAGAGCCAGGGTCTGCTTTTCGTGCTTGTTCAATTGCTCTGCATCGCGGAGAAACAGCCAAGCCAGATGGCGCGGAGCCATGCTCTTCATCGTTCGATTGGTCTGGCTCGGTGTTTTTTGAGCAGTCAACATTGGCTCATCTTTTTGCAACTGGACCCATCGATAGACCATCATCCGGCTGCCTGTGAAGCCACGTGCTTGAAGCTCTTGCCACAAGGGACCAGTTTCCCGACATCCTTGTTGCCATCGCTCTTGCAGATAGGGCCGATAGGGATCAAGAGCACTTTTGGTCTTTGCTGGCTTACCCCATTGCGGAAATTGAGGAGATCGAACAAAGTGGCGTACCCTCCGATGACCCAGATGGAGTTGTCTGGCAATTCCCAGAATGGTTCCTCCCTGTTGATAAAGGTCATTGACTTGCTGATAGAGCGCCAACCGCCGTTGTCTGGTTGATCCTCACCCGAATTTATGGAGACCCTAAACATTAGGGTGAACACATCAATTGTTCGTACTCAAGTGGACTCATGTAGCGTAAGGTAGAGTGTCTCCTCGTCTGATTGTAAAAACACTCGATGAATTCAAAGGTAATGCTTCTCGCTTGCGCTCGTGTCTGGAGATATTCTCCCGCGATGCATTCCACCTTGAAACTGTGAAAAAAGTAGGGTAGGCACCCGGCGAGATGCGTTGCCGTTCTTTTCCGAATGCCTCCCTCCAAACCCGGCGTGCAGATTTCTCTGCACCGGGCTTTCCAGCAGCATCAGGGTGGCCCTGTCCGCGAACGAGATCGTTTATGTCGCAGTGGTCGTCCTGCATGGAGATCTTGGTGACAAGTCCGGCAAAGGACCAGCGTTTTTCGGCGGCGGGCGGCCATGATCTTCACCCAACTGGGCTTCTCTCGGCCTTCATATCTGTTGAGATCTTTGAGCGCACGGATATGATGCACCTCTAGTGTCTCTGTCAAATGGGTTGCCCCGCAATGCTCACAGATTTGAGCCAGAAGTCGCCTTTCGAGTTCTGATCGGGCGTTCCATTGTTGTCGTTGTGGCTGATCTTCGATTGGGGTTTTGACCTCCCATTTCAAGGGAATGGCTCCCCAGGTCGCTACCAATGGGTTCTTTCCCTCTCGTGGAACGGTGACTTGCATCACCTTGTAGGTTCTGCCGCCTACGATGAGGTGCGTTTTGTACTTCTTGTAGGTGTTTGCCACCATGGTTTTGTGTTTGTTTGCTAACGTCTTTGTCAGCGATTGCTCCATGACCCATTTAAGAGAATTCAATGAGGCCATATTGTAAGCGCAGTGATAGTAGTTCGCGATGCCTCGATATTCGAGCTGATAGGTTGCCATGATTGTGTAGTCACTTTCATTGAGCAATTCCGCTCGATGTATGGCCTTGTTTCCTCTTTTGTAGCGGTTGCACTTTTCCGTCAAGACAGCTCGTGGAATACGTAGCCCGATTCGTCCATTGATGCTTCGCCGTTTGAAACCAGCTTTGGTTTTGCTGTGCTTGGCATAGGAATGGAGCGTGGTGATCTCGTATCCGAGAAAGCGGGCGGCGTCGCTTCTGGCGTGGGTGATGAGGGTTTTCTCCTCCGAAAGATGGAGTTTAAGTTCTTCCCGCAAGAATGCAGCGATCTGCCGCTTGATATCCTCTGCTTCTGATTTCGGTCCGGTGAAAGCGAGCGCGAAATCGTCCGCGTAGCGGATATACTTGAGCCGTCGATAGTCGGAGTCGTGGGGATCGATTGAGGGGAGCTTTTGTAACTGTTTTCTGATTTTCAGGGCAGCCTCCTTCTGCCCTTTCTTGAAGTGTTTATGCATCTGCCGATGCAATTTCACATACTCCTGATTGAGCTTCCTCTTTCCTCCCCTCGTGTATTGTGGGATGAGGATCGTCTCGACGTACTTGTCAAACTTGTCCAGCAGGATATTGGAAAGAATCGGACTCACAATTGAACCCTATGCGAAGTGGAAGGCAATGCAAAGGAAATGCAAGAAAAGCTGGAAACTCCTGCATCTCTGTCTGATTTTCTTCGCATAGTTCTTTACCAGCCTACAGGCTTGATAACCAGGACATCAGATCG
>JACDAE010000391.1 GCA_013695595.1 Ktedonobacteraceae bacterium
TTGTTGGTGCGTTGGGAAAAGTTAGATTCGACGTATCAAGCTTTCTTGCATTTGGCCTGTGGTCTCATTTGCTTTCAACACTGTGATCGCTTTCTTTCTCTCCAGGTTTCCGAATAAGCTCTTAGTGTACCAGTGGGCTGGTACCAATGCCGGCTGGAATTCCCTGGCGATAAGCGGCGGGAATGGTCACACCTAACACGCGCTGCATTGCCATGGTATGGCAGCAGTCACCCCAATCTTCAAAGAAGTGACAGGTGCACTGCCACTCACCATGATCAAAGGTCGTTGTATGTACATCATTCTCACCCTGGAACGTTGCTTCGAAGTGAGTAAATTGAATGCGCTCTGGCTCTTCTGCATAGCGCTTGGCCTTGGCAATTTTGTTGATCATACTTGAATTCATGATCGTACTCTCCTTAGAATCTAGGCAACCACTCCGTATCCACCTTGTCGTTTATACTATACGCGTCAGTGGCGTAACTTACATTTCACATCGTCACACACTATTTTATCGTGTGCCGATCGCTGGTATGAGCTTTCTCGGCTCCTCCTTTCACTGCTAAAATAACTACTCGTTCAGACTGCATACTCTGTTGAGTAATGGCCCAAGGAAGAAAGAAAAATCGATGAGCCCGGTAGATCGATGAACGTATTTGACGAATAAAAAATTAAAACGCCAGGGCATACGTGCTCCCTGGCGTCTGTTCTACGTGTTGATGCTGGTCTTTGTAGCAATTCTTAATAAATTGGACTTCAACGTCGATGAGACTAACAACATAAGCATCTCTACCCCCACCCGATTATTATTCTGGGTGTTAACGCCCGTAAAACTGGATATGAGCATACCCAAATCGTACGTGCTTCGCTGTTTGAGTTATCAATGTCTCCTGATGGAGATGATTATACCATAGAGATAGGTGAAAGTCCACCCCTATTTTCAGTAATATCATTCAGAATTAGCTATGATGCCACATTGTGAGCGCATTGTGATCATTTCAATTTTCATTGTAATTTCTTCTCTCTTAAATTGATGCACTTCTATTTGTGATTGAGAAGCCGGCATATGGGCATCATAAACATAATCAGTCTCAAAAGGATGTATTGACAGAGACCACATACACTGTGATAATGCTTCTCAACAAGACTTTTGTCAGCCTTGATACCACACACCCTACATCTGGACGAGAAAGGTACTTTTATGAGTTTGGACTTTACAACGCGGATATTTGAAAAAGAAAAAATCCACCTGGCCGATACCGAGGAATATATCGTACGCGGTGGACGACACCTTTTTCCACTTCTCCCACAGGCTTTTGCAGGTATTCAACAAATAGGTGTTATCGGTTGGTCTTCTCAGGGACCTGCCCAGGCGCAGAATTTGCGCGATTCTCTGGTGGGAACTGGCATCAAAGTCAAAGTAGGCCTTAGAGAAGGCTCTTCCTCCTTTGCCGCTGCCGAAAAGGCCGGTTTCACACGTGCTGATAATACGCTGGGAGAGATGTATAGCGTCATCGCGGAGTCGGATCTGGTGCTCTTACTTATTGCGGATGCTGCACAGGCCGAGCAATATCAGCGCATTTTTGCCGCTATCCGACCAGGGGCCACACTTGGCCTGTCACACGGTTTCCTCCTTGGTCACCTGACGAACATCGGAGCCTCTTTTCCAGAGAACATCAATGTAATTGCAGTCTGCCCCAAGGGCATGGGACCCTCGGTCCGGCGTCTCTATGAGCAGGGACGGGAACATAATGGAGCCGGTATTAATGCAAGCTTTGCGGTCCAGCAAGATATAAACGGGCATGCGACCGACTATGCTCTTGGATGGGCGGTGGCAATCGGAGCGCCATTTACTTTCCAGACAACGCTTGAGTCAGAATACCGCTCGGACATTTTCGGCGAGCGCGGCATCCTGTTGGGAGCTGTCCACGGCATCGTCGAAGTTCTGTATCGCTGGTTCGTGCGCCACGGACATACACCGGAAGAGGCATTTCTTTATTCCGTCGAGTCCGTCACCGGGCCGATCAGCAAGACCATCTCTCGTCATGGATTAATGGCGGTCTACGAGGCCTTAGATGAGCGCGATAAAGCAACGTTTAAGCGAGCTTACTCCGTTGCCTATGCACCGGCCTTCGAGATTCTGTATGAGATCTACGATGATGTGGCGTCTGGAAACGAAATACGCAGCGTGGTTGCGGCCAATGAGCGCCATAAACGCTTCCCGATGGGCAAGATTGATGGCACGGATATGTGGCAGGTTGGTACGCGTGTGCGTAGTAATCGCCGCGAAGAGGCAATTCCTATTCATCCCGTCACTGCTGGCGTCTACCTTGCCACGATGGTTGCGCAGGTGGATCTGTTGAAAGAGAAGGGTCATCCTTATTCGGAGATCGCGAACGAGTCAATCATTGAGAGCGTCGATTCCTTGAATCCGTATATGCACTATAAAGGTGTTGCATATATGATCGATAACTGTTCAACGACGGCTCGCCTTGGCGCTCGCAAATGGGCACCTCGCTTCGATTATATCCTTGCTCAGCAGGCACTCACAGGATTGGATGGCGATGCAACAAGCAATGAGCAATTGTTTACAGCATTCCAGAACAATAATATCCACAATGTATTGGAAGTGTGTGCGACAATGCGTCCATCTGTAGATATTTCGGTGATGGGATAGCCTCATTCAGCTTCTACAGAGGGTGTCGTCACTATGGTCGGCGACACCCTGACCCGCTCAAATGGTCTCCTATTGGGCAACGAGGCATTGTGCTTTGTGTACAAGATCTTCATAGACAGTGAGGACCTGGTCGGCGATGCTTGTCCAACTGAATTGGAGTATAGAAGGGCGAGCAGCGGCAGACATCTTTGCGTACAGGGTCGTATCACTCAGAAGTGTGTCCAGGCGTTCTGCAAAGAAGCCGGGACAACGCGATACGAGAAAACCTGTCTCATCATGACGAACAACCCTGGTGAGTCCTCCAGCTCGCGTCGCCACCACAGGGGTTCCACAGGCTAGCGACTCGACGGCGACCAGGCCGAAGCTCTCATGATAGGATGGCACAACCGTCACATCGGCAGCGCTGTAGAGCAAGGGCAGTTCTTGCTGCGGTCGTGCTCCCAGAAAATGGACGCGCCGACCAATACCTAATTCGCAGGCCAGAGCTTGCAATTGCTGGAGATCTTTATCACCCTCCAGCTTGCCACCAACAATTACGACCTGGACATCATTTTGCATAAGAGCAGTAGCACGTAACAAGAGGTCTGGTCCCTTGAATGGATCGAGGCGTCCCGCAAATAGGAGTAGTGGTTCCTTTGACTCTAAACCGAGTTGTTTGCGTGCTTGCTGACGATCCTGTGGAAGAAACAACTTGAGATCGACGCCGCAAGGGATAATTTCTATCTGGTGAGGGGTTGCGCCGCAATAGCGAATCATTTGCATGCGCTCATCTCTTGTTGCGGCGATGATGCAGTCGGCATGTTGAACGAGGCGTTGTTCCATTTCAAGGCGCAGGGCAGGTTCTGGCGCGTTGGGGTTGGCCAGTTGCTTTAAGCGGCCAAGCGTGTGAAACATTGTTACATGAGGGATATCCCACTGGTCGGCCAGGCGCATGCCAGCAATGCCTGAAAGCCAGTAGTGACTGTGCACGAGATCATATTGGAGAGATGCATCCTGCCTGAAGTCTTCAATATGCCGTGTAAACAGAGGAAGATACTGGTAGAGGTCGTCCTTATGAACGGGGGCAATAGGTCCAGCTTTGATGTGAATGACGCGCACGTTACGGGTCAATTGCACAATTTGCGGCGTATTTTCATTGGTCCAACGTGTAAAAATGTCGATGGTGATGTTGTGATGGGATAGCGCTTTTGCCAGTTCGCGCATATACACATTCATGCCGCCAGCGTCTTTGGTGCGCCCTGGACTGTCCAGAGGCGAGGTATGGACACTGAGCATGGCAATAGAGTATAACATGTCAGATAAGCTCCTCTTTCGTGGTTCGAGAGTGTCTTTGCAAAGATATGCAGGTGTGTGAAATCTCATGGGTTCGGATGGCACCCTTACATGAATTTGCATAAATTGATGAGAATCTGTGATAGTCGAGACACTCCCTTAGAAATGCTCATTGCAGATGCGCGGCCAGCGTCCTTCGCCGGCGTATTGCGTATAGTCAGACATATCGAAACCTCCTTTCATTTTTTGTCTATAAAGTACAACAATAAAGGCGATCTGGGTATTTCCTATTTATGGCAGTTTTTTCTGATGGCGTAGATCATTAATGACATCGTACATTTCGTCCACATCGATCGCTGAACCCTGTGAGACTTCCTGCAAACGGTCGGTGCGTAGCTTGAGCGCCTGGTTGAACGCATCGGGGGTGAGGCCAACCCAACCAGCAAGCTCATCCATAATAGATGCATCGGCATGCTCAAACGTGTCATCAAAGTCATTCCAGAGCGAAAGAGGAACTGGTGTTGCGGCATCTGGATGCTGTGGATCGGCTACAGGTTGCACAAAATGTGTGCTAAACCAGCGCCGACGCGGTGGATAGATGCGACCAACCAGCCCAATATTGACGATCAATCCGAGGCGATGTATATCATCCACAGGTAAGCGGAGATCGCGTTGATACATACGCATCACATCTTGAATAGTATCGGCATGTACGCTGGTCGCGACATGGTACCCTTGAGCTGGTAAGGTAAGGAAGCGGCGGGCAATACGTCCCCACATATAAATGGGTAGATGGTCGCTCACTTCATTGCAAAGTGCATAGGTTGTTGCAGGGTCAACATCTGAGCGTCGTGTAAACGCAAAATTCTCATACATTCCAGACATGTATGCCAGGCCGGTTCCTTCAGGTAAGAATTGGAGAAGCGCGTTCAGCGTTGTTGTTTTCCCCACGCCTGGTTGAGGATCAGTGGGTCCGGCCACAGTGAGGGATGCTCCCTGCTCAAGGAGCAGCCAGACGAGCGCGGCTGTCTCTGCATCCACGCTACCAAGTGCGATAATTTCTGCTATCGAGAGTTGTCGTCGCGAATCATAGTGCCAATACAGGCGTTCATAAGGGTCACGTGGATCAAACATGCAGGCTTCCCCTTCCAGATAAAATCAATACACGGACAAATGGTTTAAGCTGTGCCAGATTATGTTTTTTGTTCTCCGG
>JACDAE010000754.1 GCA_013695595.1 Ktedonobacteraceae bacterium
ACGTTACGGGGGCGACCTCAAGCGCTACCGCTACGGCCCCGGCGTCTGCAAGATCGACCTGGCGCTCGATGGCCCCATTCCCTGGCGAGCCAGCGAATGCAGGCAGGCTGGCACGGTGCATGTTGGAGGGACCCTGGCAGAGGTCGCGGCCGCCGAAAGAGAGGTCTGGCAAGGTCTCCACCCTGAAAAACCATTCGTGCTGCTGGCCCAGCAAAGCCTCTTTGATGCCACCCGCGCCCCCGAGGGCAAGCAGACCGTCTGGGCCTACTGCCACGTCCCCAACGGCTCAACGGTCGATATGACGGCGCGTATCGAGGCACAGATTGAGCGCTTCGCGCCGGGCTTCCGCGACCGCATCCTGGCCCGCCACCTGTTCACCGCCTGCGACATGGAAGCGTATAACGCCAATTACATCGGCGGCGATATCAACGGGGGCGTGCAGGATTTCTGGCAGCTCTTCACACGGCCCACCAGAAGCCTGACGCCCTATACCACCTCCTCCCGGCACATCTACCTCTGCTCGTCATCAACCCCTCCCGGCGGCGGTGTTCATGGCATGTGCGGATACTTCGCAGCCCGCGCGGCCTTGCACAATGTGCTCTAATACTCCTTGCAACTGCCTCGCTGCCTATTTTCATAGAGAAAAGCATGGATGGATATGTGAATTTTTCTATGTGATGAGAGATTTGGTTATTTCTGGACGTAGTTAATAATGGTCATAATTTGATGCAAGGCGGGATTTCTTTTTACGCTCTTCTATGACTAGAAGGGCAGAAAGGAGGTACCGTCCTAGACACAACGAGAGTAAACGGAGAATTGAACGTGCAACAGGCCAAAGGTACCCCGTTTTCTTACGTTACGTCATTGTTCTCTACAAAAGGAGAAGTCATCTATGCACACTGGCTACGGTAAAAGAATTACATTTGTAATTCTGCCGACGCTACTTTTCTTGATGGTGTTCATCTCATCGTGTGGCACCTCATCCCCCCCTCCGGGACCGGGAACTGGCCCTGCCGCTAATCAGACCCTCCGCTGGCCGATAGGCGCCACCGATTTCGGCACGCTTGATCCCGCGCTTGTCCAGCTCGCCGTTGATGCGGATACGATCCAATCGATCTTTACCGGACTGGTCCAGTTTGATGCCAAACTCAATATTCAGGACCAGCTCGCAACATCCCATAGTATCTCTTCCGATGGTCTCACGTACACGTTTACGTTGAAGCCGGGCCTGAAGTTCAGCGATGGCACGCCGCTGACATCCCAGGATGTGGTGTACAGCATCAACCGCACCCTGCTACCGGCGACAAAGTCACAGGTGGCCTATTATCTCAACCTTGTTAAGGACTATGACAAGGTCACCACAGGCAAGATCCCAACACTCATCGGCGATAGCCTGCTGGCACCTGATCCTAACACCGTGAAGATCGTCATCAGCAAGCCGGCAGCCTACTTCCTGCAGGCGCTGACCTATCCCTGCTCCTATGTAGTAGAGAAGAGCCTGATCGATAAGTACGGCGCACGGTGGACCGATCACCTGGCCGAGGGTGGCGGCGCGGGTCCGTTCAAGACCCAGAGCTACACCCACACCAAGGGTATCACCCTGGTTCCCAATCCCAACTACTATGGTGCGCAGCCGAAGATCCAGAAGCTTGAGTACATCATCTCTGGAGATCAGGACACCACCTACAACGCCTATCTCTCCCATCAGTACGATACCACCGGCGTGGTGGGCGTGCCGCCAGCTCATCTGGCCTCTGCTCGTGGGCTACCGGAGTTCCAGGAATACGGCAACCTCAGGATCAGGTTCTTGACGATGAACTACCTGGTCAAGCCGTTCGACAACATTCATATTCGCCAGGCCTTTGCTCTGGCTATCGACAAAGACCTGCTGGCAAAAACGGTCTTGAGAAACGCAGTGGCGCCCACGAACCATATCGTGCCTCAAGGTATGCCTGGTTACGACACAAAGCTGACCGGCCCGGCAGGAGTTAGCAGTACCGCTGGTGACAAGGCCAAGGCCCAGGCATTGTTCAAGCAAGGCATGAGCGAGGAGAACCTCACGGCCTTCCCGTCCATTACGTTCTCCTACTACACGGACTCGAAGGCGATCGTGGATGCCTCACAGGCAGTGATCCAGATGTGGCAGACCGTTCTGGGCGTTACCATCAAGAGCGAAGGCTTTACCTTCAGCAAACTGATCACCCTGGAGAATGCCACTGTCAACAATCCCAAGGGTCTACAGATCTGGATCTCTGGCTGGCTGGCGGACTACCCTGACCCGCAGGACTGGCTGTCCACCTTCTTTGCCAAGGGGTCGGGCTACAACCAGATGAACTACGGTCAGAACCAGTCGCAAGATGCTGCCAAGCAACTGCAAATACAGGCGCTGATGGACCAGGCAGATGTCAATCAGAACCCGACAGAGCGTCTGCAGCAGTACAACCAGGCTGAGGAGCAGATTGTCGATGACGTTGGTTGGATTCCGATCTACCAGAATAAAGTGCAGCTCCTGCAAAGCACCAAGTTGAAAGGCATTGTCTGGAACGCGCTGTCCATCGTTCCACCCAACGACTGGAACAACATCTACTTTGTTCAGTAGTCATTGATTCATACCAGGTACAGTTCTGGCACTCCTAAAGGGGTGCCAGAACACTACACCTTTGAGGAACCCAGTACTTCGTCCTCTCGGCGCGAGAGACAATTGGTTTGTAGCAGACAGCAGTTCTGTAACACACATCTTTTCTGGCGCTCGCGCGACTCCACACGTTGTTTCACTTGACAAGAGTGCCCATAGCCACTTAAGATATATGATAACCGACTCATACGCTCTGTGGGGGCAAGGTTTACTAGCCCCGCTACTATCCGGCAGTGTGTTATTCGTACAAACAGGTGCTTGTTAGAGAGTTGCGATACACACATGTCTCCATCATTTGATGCAAATTGCTAGCGTAAGCAAGAGAGCGAAGGGGAAACCATGGTCCAATTTCTAGTGAAGAGGTTCATTGGCCTGATCTTTGTTGTTGTTGGCGTGACCTTCATCACCTTCATTCTGGGGTATTTTGCCCCCGGTGATCCCATTCGCCAGCAAATGGGCGATCATTTTGATATGCAAACCTGGCTCCAACTACGTCATGCGTATGGGCTGGACCTTCCCTGGTATCAACAATACTCCAACTTCCTCGTCCACCTGACCCGGTTCGATTTCGGCATCTCCTTCAAATATCAGGGCCGCCCCGTCTGGGATATCCTCAAAGATGGCGTGCCTGTCTCGGCCGAACTCGGTTTGTGGGGACTCCTCGTCACGGTATTGCTCGGCATTCCGGTGGGTATCTTCTCGGCGCTGAAGGCCAATACCTGGCTCGATACCACCAATATGAGCATCGCGCTGATTATCTATGCCCTGCCACCCTTCGTAATCGCAGTCTTAGCACAGGTGATCATTGTCGTACTGGACAAGCAAATGGGGGGGAGCTGGCCCTCCTCAACCTGGGGGGTACCCTGGCTCTACGACTGGGCCGACCTACAGCCTAAAATCGTGCCTATCCTGGTATATGGAGCGGCGGGCTACGCCTACTTCGCTCGCCTGGCACGTACTACGATGCTGGAAGTCTTGCGCCAGGATTATGTACGCACGGCTCGCGCAAAAGGCCTGGCCGAACGCGTAGTTATCAACCGCCATGCCTTGCGCAACGCCATGATCCCGCTGGTAACTGTTCTGGGCTTCGCCATTGGCCTGCTGGTAACCGGGGCCTTCTTCATTGAGCAGATCTTCAATATCCCTGGCATCGGCAAGATCTCGCTGCAATCTATCCTGGAACGCGACTATCCGGTTATCCAGGCCACTGTTGTCTTACTGGCCGTGTGTGTCGTGCTGGGTAACCTGATATCAGACCTGCTGTATACTGTTGTCGACCCACGCATCAAAAGCGAATAGGAGGAGGGTACATCATCGATGGATACACGAGATAGAGATCCAGAACTTATGCTTCCTAACATAGGTGTGGTGCCGCCCCCCCCGGAATACCTTGATCTTGCCAATA
>JACDAE010000766.1 GCA_013695595.1 Ktedonobacteraceae bacterium
CGTGTTGCGGGTGCGCTGAATGCTGTTCTGGAATGGCTGCATATTCCTGCTGTTACGTGGCTCGTTGATCCCACCGCTTTTTATGCGTTGATTATTCTGATGCTCTGGGGCATGGGGGGTGGTATGATCATCTCGTTGGCTGGCTTGCAGGGCATTCCCAGCGAATTAACCGAGGCGGCGGTTGTTGATGGTGCCAATCGCTGGCAGGCGTTTCGCAATGTGACCTTGCCAATGCTCTCACCTGTGCTCTTCTTCCAGGCGGTTACAGGGACGATTACGTCGCTCCAGATCCTGGTGCAGCCGCTCTTGCTCGCTCAGACAAACAGCATTTCTCAAGTCACCCAGGTACCGCATAGCAATCTTCTGTATATGGTTTATGTCTACCAGCAATTTACGAATATGCAGCACCTTGGCTATGGGGCTGCGCTCCTGTGGGTCTTTTTTGTGATCATTCTGCTCATTACGTTCCTTGTGCTCCGTTCGGGCAGTTTCTGGGTATACTATGAAGTCGATGGCGATAAATAGGCCATAGGAGGTTTTGATGCAACTCTCAACGTTCAGCCGCGCTCGCTCAGACGAACGGGCACGCTTGCAGCCATACAAACGCAGCAATCGCCAGGCCAGTGCGGCAGTCAAATATATCGTCTTAATGGCGCTCGTCATCGTTTTCGGTGCTCCCTTCCTGTGGCTAGTCGTGACGGCCTTGAAGACACCAGAGGAGATGGTGGCGTTCCCGGTCCATTTCCTGCCAGCGCAGCCTGCCTGGAACAACTTTGTGCAGGCGCTCACGTCGATCAACTACGCGGCCTATGCGGCTAATTCCTTGCTGCTCTCGACGGTGTACGCAACGTTGATCACCTTCTCCAGTGCCCTGGTTGGCTTTGGCTTTGCCCGTCTCCGTGGTTGGGGGAAACGTCCGTTGTTTATGATCATGCTGTCAACCCTGATGCTGCCACAGATTGTGACGCTTATCCCAACATACATTCTTTTCTCCCATCTGGGGTTTGTCGACACCTATTGGCCGTGGGTACTCTGGGGTTTGGCCGCTTCTCCCTATCTGGTGTTTCTGTTTCGGCGGTTCTTCAGTGCGATTCCGATAGAGCTGGAAGAGGCGGCTATTCTTGATGGCTGTGGCTATGGACGGGTCTTCTGGCGTATCTTTCTGCCGCTGTCGATCCCGGTGATGGTGACGGCCTTTCTGCTCTCGTTCACCTGGGTCTGGGGCGATTATATCACGCCTTCCCTGCTCTTAAGCCAGGATAATACGACGCTTGCGGTGGCGATCAGTGGGTTGTATCTTGATCCACATGGGAATGCATTGCAGACCGTGCAGGCCGCAGGTGCCCTGATTTATGTTATTCCAGAGATTGTTGTTTTCTTTCTAGCACAACGGTATTTCGTCAGGGGTATTGTCACCTCAGGATTAAAGGGGTAATACTTTGTCAAAGTTCAATCAGCCGAGGAGAACCTTATCAGTGTAGCGACCCAATTTATTGCGTCCATCAATTTATTGAGGTGCTCACCGGCCAGGAGAAGGCCAACCAATTGATGGACGCAATGAATTGGGTCGCTACACCGGCCAGGAGAAGGCCAATCAATTGATGGACGCAATAAATTGGGTCGCTACACCGGTGCAATGACGTTTGACAAAGTAGTGCGCCCAGATGCCGATGAACGATCTCGCCTGGGGAACGGGCGCACGCAAGGTGACGCCCCTACCCACGACAAATCAGCATGGAATAAGAGATCATATGCAATTGAGTTGAGAGTGAGGTATTCTCAATGGTTGAACGAGACGAGATAACCTCCCAGGTGCAGATCTGGGAAGAGGTGGTTGAAATTCCGACGTACGGAGTCGGGGAGCCAGAGCAAAATCCCCTCTTTCTGGAGAGGCGCGTCTATCAAGGGAGTGCGGGAAAGGTCTATCCCTATCCGGTTATTGAGACGATTCTGGATGAATGCAAGCCGCAGCCCTATCGCCTGGTTGTGCTTGAGAATGCTTTTGTGCGCATTGAGATCATGCCAGAGATCGGTGGTCGCGTCTATCGTGCGCTTGACAAGACGAACAACTACGATTTTGTCTACTATAACCGGGTCATTAAGCCTGCTCTGGTCGGTCTCGCTGGTCCGTGGATTTCTGGTGGGATCGAGTTTAACTGGCCGCAACATCATCGTCCCAATACGTTCGGCCCCGTTGAATACACGCTTGAGGAGCCAGCGGATGGTAGCAAGACGCTCTGGATCAGCGAGATCGATCGCATGTACGGGACGAAAATGACGGCTGGCTTTACGCTCCATCCTGGCAAGGCGTATCTGGAGATTCAGGTGCAATTGTATAACCGAACGCCTGAACCTCAAACGTTCTTGTGGTGGGCAAATCCGGCGGTGGTTGCTAATGACTCTACTCAGTCCGTGTTCCCGCCCGATGTCCATGCCGTCTTTGATCATGGCAGGCGCGATGTCTCCGCGTTCCCTCTCGCAAAAGGCACCTATTATAAGGTTGATTACTCGGCGGGAGTAGATATCTCCTGGTATAAGAATATTCCGGTTCCCACGTCATATATGGCGTATCACTCAAATTATGACTTTATCGGTGGTTATGATCATGCCCGTCATGCTGGTCTGCTGCATATCGCCAACCATCACGTCTCACCTGGGAAGAAGCAATGGACCTGGGGCAACGGTGAGTTTGGTCGCGTCTGGAACCGCAATCTGACCGATCAGGACGAGGCGTATATCGAGCTGATGGTGGGTGTCTATACCGATAATCAGCCGGATTTCTCATGGCTGCAACCCTATGAGGAAAAATCGTTCAAGCACTATTTCATGCCTTATAAAGATATCGGGATGATCAAGAATGCGTCCATCGATGCCGCGATCAACCTTGAGGTTGACAGTATGAAGCAGAGTGCCACGCTTGGTGTCTATGCAACGTCGGCCTTTCCCGCTGCCAGCATCTCCCTGGCCGGGAAGCAGCATGCATATATTGATGAGGTAGCGTCGTTATCTCCTACTCAGACCTTTCGTGCGACCGTATCACTGGCGGCAGAGGAGCTTCCATCTGATCTGGTCGTTACGGTGAAAGATGCAGGTGGACAGATCCTCGCCACATACAGCGAGGCGGCAACTGAACCGGAAGAGGTGCCAGAGCCTGCGCGCCCCCTTGCACCTCCTGAAGAACTGCCGGACAACGAAGCCCTCTATCTGGCGGGAAAACACCTGGAGCAGTATCGCCATGCCACCTTTGAACCCGATCCCTACTATCTCGAAGGCCTCAGGCGTGACCCCGGCGATAGTCGTATCAACGTGGCTTATGGGACTTTCCTGTTCCGCAAAGGACTCTTCGCCGCGAGTGAGACGCATCTGCGCCGTGCCATTGCGACCATGACACGTCATAATCCCAACCCATATGATGGCGAGGCATACTATCAGCTTGGTCTGGCATTGCAACCACAGGCGCGCCTCGACGAAGCGTTTGCCGCGTACTACAAGGCCACCTGGTCTGCTGCCTGGCAGGATGCTAGCTATTACGCCCTTGCACAGATCGCCTGCATACAGGGTCGTTATACAGAGGCGCTGGACCTTGTTGAGCGGTCACTGCTACGCAACCTCCACAACTATCAGGCGCGTCACCTCAAGACAATCCTCTTACGCAAGCTGGGACGCCTGGATGCGGCATTGGGTTTTGCCAGAGAGACTATCCAGCTCGATATCACTGATTTTGGGGCCTATAACGAATGCTCC
>JACDAE010000774.1 GCA_013695595.1 Ktedonobacteraceae bacterium
GTGACGCCCCTACCCATAACCATTTTCATCTACAAAGATAGAGAACTAACGCCAATTTCTCATTTATGGTAAGAATATGCTTACCCTTGACAAGTAAGCATATTCTTACGTATACTATAGGCATGAAGAGAACTGAAGAGACCCAACAAAATGATGTATTCCATGCCATCTCTGATCCAACGCGACGTGGCCTGCTGGACCTGATCGCCAGGGGGAGCCAGCCCGTTAAGGTACTTGCACAAGAGTTTGACATGACGCGACCGGCGATCTCGCAGCATCTGCGCGTTCTGGTGGAGGCTGGCCTGATCGTTGAGAAAAAGGTTGGACGAGAACATCACTACCAGTTACAGGCAGAGCCGCTCAGCTATGTGCATAACTGGGTCCAACAATATGAGCGTTTCTGGTATGATCGACTCGAATTGCTTGGCAAGCACCTGGACATGATGGAATGAAGAAGAAAATGCTCACACAAGACGTGGTATATCCGCATCCTGTTCGGCGCGTCTGGACGGCCCTGACCAGGAGTAGCGAACTGGCACAATGGCTCCTACCAAACAATTTTGTAGCCAGTGTCGGCCACCGCTTTACCTTTACCAGCAACGCGGACCAGGGCTGGAGCGGGATCGTGGAATGTGAGGTCGTGGAGGTTATTCCATACAAGCGTCTATCTTACACATGGTGCGCCGATCCACGCTCACCTGCGATGCTCATTACATTTACCCTTGAGCCAGATGTAAAAGGCACGCATCTGCACCTTGCGCAGACGGCTCATAGCACCATCGGTTGGCAAGCGGAAGTCATACGTGAGGCGCTGCCCTCATTACATCTTTCATTGGGAGGTCCACCAACGATGTCACGCTTTTTTCGTATTATGGTCGATGCGGAGGCACTCACCAAGGCGCTCTTCGAGTTTGTGACCGATCCCTACGCACCTTCTCGCAATGAGCGACCCGTTGTGCAGGAACTTCATACCTTCGCGCCTGAAATGATCGAAGTCCTCGAAAATATGATCCTCGATGGCGTCGATGAGCGTCGTTATATCGACGAGTATATCCACGCCGTTTTTGGACCGATAAGCGCCTGACCTCATCCCAGGTAGATTTAAGGAGTTACCCATGTCTCTCGATATGCCCTCCACAAAAAGGGCTGACCAAACCATCGTCATTCGTCATAGCAGACGGAAGTTGCTCTTCATGAGTCTCTTATCACTGGCATTTGTGCTTGGCGGACTCTGGATATCGAGCAACAGCCATAGTTCACAAGTTTATTATGAGGGGCTGGCTGCAACGATCTTTTTCGGCCTGGGCCTGCTCGTTTTACTCTTTCAATTGTTTACCACCTCACTTCTCCTGACCATTGATGATGAGGGAATACACTGCTTTTTTCCTTTCTGGCGTCCACTCATGATACGATGGGAAGAGATATACAGCATCTATCCAATCAAAATACGCTTCACCTATATTCTTGTGATAACAGTTTCTCCCTCAGGAAAAACGGCCTATATCGCTCGCAATTTCAAACCCGGTAAAATCCCTTTCACCTTACGTAAAGATGATGGTCCTAAAGCAATCATCTCCCTTCCACT
This sequence comes from Ktedonobacteraceae bacterium, assembly GCA_013695595.1. GTDB lineage: Bacteria > Chloroflexota > Ktedonobacteria > Ktedonobacterales > Ktedonobacteraceae > JACDAE01. The sequence continues at coordinate 1,586 of JACDAE010000774.1, forward strand.
CTCGTCGGCGACCCTTTCTTGTACAAAAATCATTGCACTGATGCAGGAGCGATATGCAGCTCAGATTGAGCAGTATCAGATCTTCATCCAGGCAAAATAAAGGAGGCAATCTTATGGCAACAGAAGAGAACAAGACAATTATCAATCGGATGTTTGACGAAATCTTTCATCAAGGCAATCTGGCAGCGGCAGACAACTTTATTGCCTCTGATGTCATCTACCATCCATTTCCGCCAACATTTCCTGCTGGACCCGATGGTTTTCGCTTTGTTTTTCAAATGCTCGTCGGCACATTCCCTGACCAACATATTGCAATAGATGATATAATCGCAGAAGGCGATAAAGTCGTTGTACGCAGCACCTTTAGTGGCACACGGAGCGGACCCCTGCTGGGATTTCCTCCCACCGGGAAGCATTGTACCCAATCACAGATCAGCATATTTCGTCTCATCAATGGTAAAGTAAGCGAGTACTGGTTTAATGCCGACGATCTGGGTATGATCCGCCAGCTTGGACTGCTTCCCGGCCCGACAGGCTAAGGGGAAACGCAATGAAGGATCAGAGATGACAGACAAGATTTCGCTTTTACTCACCGATGACCACGCGATTGTACGACAGGGAATACGCGCCTTTTTAGAGCTACAGCCTGATCTCATGGTCATCGGTGAGGCTGACTCTGGCGAAAATGAGGTGCGGATGGCTGCCGCACTGGCTCCTGATATCGTGCTCATGGACCTGGTCATGCCCGGTATCGGCGGCGTTGAAGCAACCAGACAGGTGAAACTGGTCAGTCCACATTCACAGATTATTGTGCTCACGTCTTATCACGAGGACGAGTATATCTTTCCAGCCCTGCGTGCAGGGGCTCTCTCTTATGTCTTAAAGGATGTCGGACTCGAAGAATTAGCCGACATTGTACGCAAGGCTGCCTGCGGCGAATCGATATTGCATCCTCGCGTGGCTGCTCGCGTAGTGCAGGAACTACGTGGCACTCGCACGGATACCCCGAACATTTTTACGGAGCTGAGTGAGCGCGAATTGGATGTCCTGCGCCTGATTGCCGCTGGACGCTCTAATGCCGAGATCGCCAACAAACTGGTCATTAGCGAAAAGACGGTCAAAGGGCACGTTAGCAATATTCTAAGCAAGCAGCATATGATGGATCGCACGCAGGCCGCCGTCTTCGCCTGGCAGCAGGGTTTTGTGACACGACGCGATCCCTAAATTGCCGTTTGAAGCACCATTCTCCAGGCCGAGACATCCTCATAAAATCACTGCACGTAGTTGGGGAGAGCAAGCTGGCGAACCAGCTTGTCAAACGCAAAGCCAATTCTTACACTATTCTGGAGAATTGAGCGTGCCATCGAAAGAGGCTAGAGCTTTAGCACGAGAGGCACGGCAGCAACCCGATCTTCCGACGGGATGCGCAACGAGATAACCATATTTCAGGCGAACAGAGAGAATAATAAATAGGAAAGGAGAACGAACATGAGAAAACTCTGGGTAAAGGTGTGGATGACCCTGGATGGGGTCTTTGACGCGGACACGATGGATCACTGGTGGCCTCCTGCCAATGAGGCTGCTGTGGATGAAGCGAGGAGGCTAGAGTACATTGTGGAGGAGTACTCGAAAGGCGATGTGTACCTGCTCGGACGGACCACCTATGAAATGCTTTGGCCGGGCTGGTCCACACAGACGACTGGCGATGGTCCTGGGCCGATCCTCAACCGCATGAAAAAATATGTCGTCTCGACCACGCTCAAAA
>JACDAE010000795.1 GCA_013695595.1 Ktedonobacteraceae bacterium
CAATGGGTCCGATCAATTCATCGACGCGCCAACGTCCATTATCTTGCTCGTGGGCTTCAGGATAGGTAGCCGTCAGGCCCAGGCGCAGCGGTGCAGGAGCCATCAACGCGGCCTCGCCCCAACTGGGTGCAGGCAGGTGATGCACCTCGTCAAAGATAATCAATTTGAAGGCATTCCCCCATTCAGCCATCAAGTCGCCAGCAGAGTGATAGGTTGTAATCGTCAGGGGCAGGATCTTCTTTTCGCCGCCGTAATACACGCCCACTTCGATGCCAAAGGCGTTCACCAATCGCGCATACCACTGATGTAGAAGATCTATCGTGGGCGCGACAACGACGGTAGAACGCTTCACGCGCTGAATGGCCTGAATGGCAACAAAGGTTTTGCCTGCACCTGTTGGCAAGATGATACTGCCACAACGTCCCGCCTCATCCCACGCGGCCAGGGCTTCTACCTGATAGTCGTGAGGTTCACGTGTCTCTTGTAATACGAGGTCGAGCGGTTTCCAGCGTCGCACATTGTCACGGATGCCTTGCTCACGTAGTACAGGCATCAGTTCTCTATAATGATAGCCCTCGCAACGCCAGCGCCCCTTGATGAACTTGAACGGCGCGGGGAGCGGGTCTTGCTCGTCGTCGCGCTGCACAACCAACGTGCCACCCTGAAAGAAGACGGATGTGTTCATTTGCCTATAATAGCAGAATTGGAGCAGTGTGGCTATACATATGTTCTAAAGTATCAGAGGGCGAGGAGGATGGGGATTGTAGCAACCGGGCTTGTTTGCTCATTTAAATAAAAGGCAGTGTACTGATAATTGGTGGATCGGTCAGGCAAGGTGCACGCAGGACGAGATCAACCGGCATCTGTGTTGTACCATGCCTGACCACAACCGGACCCGCAATGCCAACCAGAATATCGTCCTGTGGCAATAAATATGTATGGATATTCTCCGATATGGGTAGAGCAGCTACGAGTAGAAAATAGCGTCCATCAGGCACGTTGCGGATAGTATAAGCGCCAGGTGCCATGAGCAATGTACAACTCACAGGTTGGCCCTGAGGAATGGCCTTGCGGAAAAGACCCGCAAAGATCAACCCTTTGAATGGATCGATCGTATGAATGTGACCTTGCACTCCTGCATGATGCACTATTGGTGCTGGCTCTCTACCCATTTCATTGCGCCGAGAAAAAGCTGTCGTGATACCCTCTCGCGCCAGGGTGCGTAACTGTCGTGGCGATACACCCACCTGTTGCGTGAAACGGGTCGTGAATGAACCAAGGCCAGTATAACCAACCTCGAAACAGATGTCCGTTATGCTCAACGAGGTCGTCAGCAGCAGATGCTTTGCCCTATCCAGGCGCAACGTCGCCAGAAACTCTCCTGGCGGTATCCCAACGATCTGATGAAACACTCGGCAGAAATAATAGGGGCTCAAACAGGCTATATCTGCCATATCCTCCAATATAAGGGGATCACAGAGACGCTCATGCATCGTCTGGATCACCCTTTCAACTACTACCTGATGAATCGCCTGGGTAGGTGGTGGACACGGGATAATAAATGGCTCCCCTACATCATTATAATCCAACATTTTTCTATTCCTCTCTGCCTGTTTATTCACGGTGTAGGGGAGCCATTTATTATCCCGTGTGTCTGTCCCTATGCAGCCGTACCTACACGTCGATCTTTCAATGAGCCCTCTAAAAGGGAAAATGCATTACCAGACGGATCTTCAAAGATGGCCTCAATCCCATATAATTCCCGCGTAGGCTCACGCACAAACCTGACGCCTCGCGCACGCAACAACTCATAGGTCTTGCAGCAATCGTCCGTGACAAATATCCAGGGCTGACACTGTACAGCGTGCTCCATCAATTCCTGGACCCGTTCGGGACCGTGCAGCGCTGCATCTGGCCGCGCCAGCGCTATCTCCGGCTTCTTCTGCCCACGCGCCGCCACCGTTACCAATCGTAACCCTGGCCCGAATGTTACATCCATACGCTTCTCAAGGCCCAGTTTCTCCGTGTAAAAGTCAAGCGCCTCGTCCTGATCTTTCACGAGCACGGAGACAACCGCAAGTTGTGTTTTGAGCTTCATTATTCCCATACGCTTATCTGTTTCTATGCTTACTTCAATGACTTTCACCGCCTACAAGGGAATTCTTTTTAGCACCCCTCTATTATATAAAACATTTGTTCTAATTGCAAGAATCCATGGCCTTTTGGATGGGCCAATCTGCTCCTCTCATGAGCAATTTTCAGGCAGGAAAAATCGGCTGCAATACGTCAATTTTCAGAACGCACTCGTTTATATTCGGTGGCAGAATGTGTACTTTATTTTGTATGGAGGGTTTGTATGCACAAATCTAGATTCTTGCGTTTCCCCTGGCTTCGTAACAGCTTGTTTAGTGTTATTGGAGTTCTATTTCTACAGTTGCTTCCCAGCAACGGAGCTGGCGCAGCTGGCGTCACTCTTCCCAGACCTGACCATGTGGTTATCGTCATGGAAGAGAACCATGGGTACTCACAGGTTATTGGTTCGTCCAGTGCGCCCTACATCAATGCATTGGCGCAACAGGGGGCGTTATTTACAAACTCAAGCGCAATTTCTCATCCCAGCCAGCCAAATTATGTCGCGCTCTTCTCTGGCTCAACCCAGGGGCTGACCGACGACTCGTGTCCGCACACGTTTTCTGGCCCCAATCTGGGTGGTCAGCTTTTAACGGCTGGTCTCAGCTTCACGGGCTATTCCGAGAGCCTTCCCAGCGCGGGCTTTACAGGCTGCACCGATCCCGCGTGGAACTTCTGGGCACCTCCCTATGCCCGCAAACATGCTCCCTGGATCAACTTTACAAATATTCCAGCCAGTAGCAACCAGCCATTTAGCAGCTTCCCCAGCGATTACAGCAAGCTCCCGACCGTCTCATTCGTCATTCCCAATCAGCAAAACGATATGCATTCTGGCTCCATTCAGCAAGCGGATAGCTGGTTGCAGAGCCAGATGGATGGCTATGCGCAATGGGCGAAAACGCATAATAGCCTGCTGATCGTTACGTGGGACGAGGATGATAATAATTCTGGCAACCATATCGCGACGATCTTTTCTGGGGCAAACGTGAAAGTAGGCCAATATAATGAGGCAATCAACCATTATACGATCTTACGCACCCTGGAAGAGATGTACGGCCTTGCACCAATCAATAATAGCGCAAATGTAAATCCGATCGCGGATGTGTGGACTCAGGGGTAGGAGTCCAATTTTCATCGCATTTTATCTTCCATCTGTGATGCGTTATAATAACAAATAAACATTTCTATTTGTTAACCCGATTGTGTTGAACGCCTCACTTTAGCAACATGTCGATAGCCCGTTATCCAGGAAGATGCAATGCGATGAAAATTTACAACACGCTGACCAAACACCATGAAGAGATTGCTCCTATAGAGAAAAACAAAATCAAGATGTACTCTTGTGGCCCTACTGTATATCGTTATATACACATCGGGAACCTGAGAACATTTACAATGGCGGATTGGATACGTCGCGTCTTTGAATATCGTGGGCTAGAGGTGCTACATGTCAAAAACATTACCGATGTTGGACACATGCGGCGCGAAGTGGTTGACGCAGGCGAAGACAAGGTTGAGGCGCAGGCGCGTAAAGAAGGTAAAACGTCGCTCGGTATCGCACAATTTTATATGGATGCGTTCCTTGAAGATGAGGCGAAGCTGAACATTTTGCCCGCGCACATCTTTCCACGTGCGTCGCAGCACGTCCCCGAAATGATCGAGATCATCAAGAAGCTTGAGCAAAAAGGTGTCGCCTACGCGGTCAATGGCAACGTCTATTTTGACATCAAACGTTTTCCTGGCTATGGGAAACTCTCCGGCAATCTGCTTGAGAATATGATGGCGGGTACGCATGAGGGTGTGGACACAGACAGACATAACATAGAAGATTTTCCCCTCTGGAAGGTTGCTGAACCTGGTCGTGAAATGGCATGGGATAGCCCATGGGGGCACGGTTTCCCTGGCTGGCACATTGAATGTAGTGCCATGTCCATGAAATATCTTGGCGAATACTTTGATATCCACACGGGAGGCGTCGATAATATCTTCCCTCACCATGAGGATGAAATCGCGCAGAGTGAAGCGTTCTCAAATCACCAGTATGTCAACTACTGGGTCCACGCGCAACATCTCCTCACCGATGGTCAGAAGATGGCTAAGGCCACCGGGAATGATTACACGCTGGCAGAGATTGAGGCACGGGGCTTTGAACCAATGGCCCTACGGTACTTTTTCACGATGGCGCTCTATCGCAGCCGTCTCAACTTTACTTTTCGTGCCCTACAAACGGCTCAAACCTCTCTTGAACGTCTACGCAATCTTGCCTATCAATGCTTGCTCAAGGCGAATCGGAACTACGTCTTTTCCGATGGTCCTCTACAGGAGCAGGGAGATCAATGGATGGAGGCATTTCTCGCGACAGTTGAAAACGACCTGAATATGCCTCGCGCTATGTCCATCGCCTGGTCCATGATGCGCTCACAAGACGATCCAACCACGAAGCTGCGCTCGCTCTTCAAGATGGATCGCATCCTGGGCCTCGGCCTCAAAGAATACTTGCAGAGCGACTCCCCACAGCGTTTATCCGACCCTGAAACATACCTGGCAATGGTCCCGTCATCCGTCGCCACGCAGGTTCGCGAGCGGGATGAAATGCGACGCCAGCATAACTATCAGCAGGCCGATCAGATACGTGAGGGCCTCAATCGGCTCGGCTACTTTATACGCGATACCCAACAGGGATCGCTTATCTCACCCTATCGTTTGGATAAAGAGTTTCCCATTCTCACCCACTCCATCGATGCTCCTGATGCGACCATTTTGCCCGATCTCTACGATTTCTCGGTCAACTTGCTGACACATAATAGTAAAGAAGATGCCGTCCGTTGTATCGAAAGCATCCGCCGACATGCAGGCAAGCACTCCATAGAGGTCGTGGTGATCGATAATGGCTCAACAGACGATACGCTCTCCTATCTGCGCCAACTTGCACGTCAGGGCGAGCTACAGGGCAATGAAAGGCAACGCATTGGATTGCGCGTCCTCTTTGCCGATCACAATATGGGCTTTGCAGCTGGCCGCAACACAACGATGCGCACGAGCCGGGGCCACTACATCGTCTTGATGGATACGTCAATTGAGGTCACCGGCGATATCTGGCAACCGCTGGCTACAACGCTGGCAGACCCGAATATAGGCGCAGCGGGACCCTATGGATTGGTGACCAATGACTTGCGCGAGTTTGCTGAAGCAGTGGGACCACAGGTTGATGCAATTGAGGGCTACCTGTTTGCATTCCGACGAGAACTGTTGCCAGAGGTTGGTTGGATCGACGAAAAGTTGCGCTTCTATCGCTTGATGGACATCTTCTATAGCTTCTTTTTTAAAGCAGCCGGCTATGATGTTGTGACAATTACCACCATGATGGATCTGATCGCAAAACATCCGCATCGTGAGTGGTATAGCCTGAGTGAAGAGGAGAGGCGCACCAAGAGTAAAAAGAATTATGACATCTTTCGTGATCGCTGGCATCATGGTGAGAGTCTTCTTGCCGCCAACTATAATGCAGAGAACGTCTGGCGCGGTCACGATCACCCGTATCATCTAGAAGGAACACATACCCATACAGCAGACGAGCTACCACTGGCCGGAACGATGCATAGTCACACGCATCGACATTGGTCAGATCACTCTCACGAACATCCTCATTATCATAGCACTAACGAAAAGAAAGCAGAGAAGCATGCCTAGCCCGATTGATACCTTACCTACCAATGCGACCAATCTGTTCGACCAACTGGCAAACCAACGCGTAATTGTTCTTGATGGAAGCATAGATCCCCTCACCACCAGTCAAGAAGAGGCTCTATGCACTTTCATCGAGCAGGGTGGTGGCTTGATATGTCTCGGAAAGGCTGTAGAGGTCTACCACGAATACGAGATGCTAGGAAAGATATTGGGACAGGTGCGCGGCATCTATACACCACAAACCGAGATTATCGCTCACGTCGCCACGCCTGATTCCTTTTTTACACGGCGCGTCGAGCCAGATTTTGCGCTCTTTGAAGCTGTCTACCTGCTGGAAAAAGTGCCTGATGATGCTCAGATTCAATGGCAGGTGACCTGGCACTATGCTCCGTATATAGTGGCATACACACGCACCTATGGACGGGGTCGTATCTTTTGTACAACGCTGGGCAGCACTCCAGAAACAAGAGAGCATCCCGTATTTCAACAAATGATTACGCGTGCTTTACGTTATGGAGCAGGAGCTACACTGGAAGAGCAAGCTGTACGGGTGGCGATGATCGGCTATGGTTCGATAGGTTTCGAGCATGGAACTGCGATACAAAATACGCCTGGATTGGATTATGCCCTGGTCTGTGATCTCAACGAGCCTCGCCTGGCCCAGGCCCGGCAGGCATTTCCAGGTGTACGCACATGTAAAGATATTGCAGAAATAGAGGAAGATCCCACCATTGACCTCGTGATTGTCTCCACACCTCCCAATACCCATGCAGCTATTACGATGCGCATGTTGCGTGCAGGTAAACACGTCGTGAGCGAAAAACCTTTCTGCCTGACGACGGCTGAAGCCGATGCGATGATTGCTCTTGCCGAAGCTCAGCAGCGCACCCTCACCGTCTATCAGTGTCGGCGATGGGACCCCGACTATCTGGCAATCCAGCAAGTCATAAAACGTGGCCTGATCGGCCCTGTCTTTTATATGGAAACGTTTATCGGCGGCTACGCTCATCCATGCCACTACTGGCATTCGCACGAACCAATTTCCGGTGGCATCTTCTACGATTGGGGTTCGCATTATCTCGACTGGATCCTCAATCTCATTCCCGACAATGTGGCAAGCGTGCGCGGCATTGAACACAAACGCGTCTGGCACGATGTCACCAACGCCGACCAATCCAGCATCCACATGCGCTTCACCAATGGGCAGGAAGCAACCTTTATGCACTCCGACATCGCGGCGGTCATGAAGCCCAAGTGGTACATCCTGGGCGAACGGGGTGCGATTATCGGACAATGGCGACAGGAGACGGTCAAAACACGCCGCTGGTCTGGTGATCTGATTGAAGAGAAACTTGCACCCTCTGAGGCACTCCCAGACGTTTTCGTGCATACACGCGATAGCGTCAGTGGCGCTATTCATGAGCAGCACCTGACGCTTCCCAAGGCCCCTCTCTATGCCTTCCATCGCAACCTCGCCAATCACCTGCTCTCCAGTGAAGCCCTGGCGATCTCACCCCTGGAAGCACGCCGCAATATCGCCGTAATGGAAGCTGCCAGCTACTCTGCCAAACATAATGGAGAGATCGTGGCGCTTACATAAGAGTTTCTGTATACAAAAAGTCCAAAATACGTAGGTACCAGATTTAGCGATTTAAAGAATACCAATTTAGCCTCGAAGCTTGAGCCGCTTTGCAATCCATATCTGGATTTATGAGTTAAACAGAATAACCATATATCCTACCGGTGGCATGGGTTGATGGTGGAGTGAGTGTCGATGAAGCGCGGATGCGGCAATGGTAGGGGTAAGGG
>JACDAE010000015.1 GCA_013695595.1 Ktedonobacteraceae bacterium
GTAAATGACCAACAAAAACATAAAATTATATGGTACCTACTGGTGCACTGATTGTAAACGAAGCAAAAAATTTCTGGGTGAGCAGCGTATCCGCTATAAGTTCATCAACATTGAAGAGGATGAAGAAGGCCAGGCGTTTGTGCAAAAGACGCAAAATGGTGGCATGACTATTCCTATGCTTGTATTTGATGACGGCTCCACATTAATCGAGCCATCGAATGCTGAACTGGCCGCCAAATTGGGTTTGAACACGAAGGCAGAATGCGAATTCTATGATCTGATCATTGTCGGAGGCGGCCCCACAGCCCTGACAACAGGGATTTATATCGCACGCGATGGCTTCGATGTCCTGGTCATCGAGCGGAGCAGTTTCGGCGGGCAGGCAGGAATTACCGAACGTCTCGATAACTATCCTGGCTTTCCCGAAGGTGTGACCGGCGCAGAATTTGCTGAACGCATCATCGCACAGGCAAAGCGCTTTGGCGTGGAACTCCTCTCCGCGCAGAATGTTCTGCGTGTCGGCAATGATCTGGATGCCCATTTTGTGGAGACCGATACTGGAAATGTCTACCGCGCAAATTCTGTACTCCTTGCGACCGGCTCTACCTATAAGCGTCTGGGTGTGGTGGGAGAGGATGATTTTATTGGCGCAGGTGTTCACTTCTGTGCCACATGCGATGGCCCCTTTTATAAAGGACGCGAGGTCGCCGTCATTGGAAGCGGTAATAGCGCCGTCGAGGAAGCTGCCTTCCTGACCCGCTTCTCCCCCAAAGTACTGCTGCTGGCCCATGGCTCTCAACTTTCAGCAAGCAAGGCAGCGGTGGACAAAGCCACGGAGTCCCCCCAGATCGAGATCCACTACAATACCGCAGTCAGCGAATTTAAAGGCAAGGATCATCATCTGGAGACGATTGTTGTAAAAGATGTACAAACGGGCGAGGAGAGCGAATTGAACATGCCCGGTGCCTTTGTCTTCATCGGCCTCACACCTAATAGTGCAGCCTTTAAGGAGACGGTGAAGCAAGATGCCCAGGGCTTCATTCTGACAGGGAGTGATTTCCAGACCAACGTCGAGGGAATTTTCGCGGCGGGCGACGTACGCTCAGGAAGCACAAAACAATTGGTCAGCGCAGCGGGTGAGGGTGCTGCCGCCGCTCTAGCGATTCGTGAACATCTACGCGGCCATCAGGCGAAGACGATGGACAGGACGGCGGTTATAGCTGCAACCCCAAAGATATAGTGTCTCTCAAACGTCATTGCATCCATCTGACGCGTAGGGCCGCCCCTGCGCGTCAGGGGGCACGATTTTCTCTTTTACGACGGGTAAACGAACATGACGAAGGTTTAAAACCATCTTAACGGCAAGATTTCCCCTGAAGCATTGTAGCAACACATCCCTTTTTTCTCGTTAACGAAGATCTGTACCGTCAGGAAAGTTGATGGGAACGTCCCCATCATTGCGAGGAGAAATCAATCGTGCAAGGAAAGCATCCCCATTCTCTGGCAAGTCGTAACAAATGGTCACTCAAGGATAGTTTCAAGCGTTTATGGGCAACACGCTGGTTGAGCCGACGTGATTTTCTTAAGACCTCTGCACAGGCTACTGCCGTGGTTACCGGGATAAGTGCCTTGAGTACACAGTCACTAACCCCCAACGCCCGCGCCGCTTCTACCACAATGGAGGTAGTCCAAAAGCCTATGGTCGATATCTGGAATCTACCGGCATTTACCCCGGCCAGTGGGCCCTTCCAGCCGGATTGGAACAGCATCGCGCAACAGTATCGTATCCCCGAATGGTTCCGGGATGCCAAATTTGGCATCTGGCAGCATTGGGATCCCCAATCCGTTCCCGAATATGGCGATTGGTATGCACGTGGGATGTATCAGCAAGGATCTTCCCAGTACAACTACCACGTTGCCCATTATGGTCACCCATCCAAATTTGGCTACAAAGATATCACTCACCTCTTCACCGCCAGCCAATGGGACCCCGATGCTCTGGTGAAGCTTTATGTGCAGCAAGGTGGCGCTAAATATTTTGTCGCCCTCGCCAATCATCATGATGACTTTGATAATTGGAATTCAGCCTATCAACCGTGGAACTCTACCGTGGTTGGACCCAAAAAGGATGTGATTGGTTTGTGGGCGCAGAGCGCCAGAAAGTATGGCGTGCCCTTCGGCGTCACGGTGCATGCCTGCCCTGGACCTTCCTGGGATGTCTTCATGCCTGTGCGCTATGATAGCGACTCCACCGGTTCGCTGGCAGGCGTTCACTATGATGGGTGGACTACGGCGGCTGATGGTACTGGTCAATGGTGGCAAGGAATGGATCCGGTGGATCTCAATGGTCCCGTTCATCAAGCTGATTCAACCTATACACACTCTGATAGCAGCCCCTTTGTGCGGCAGTTCTACTACCGTACCGATGATCTTCTTACAAAGTATCAACCCGATCTCATCTACTTCGATAATGGTCTTGCCGCCGCCGATGATTGGAATATGCCCGACCAGGCTAAAGTTATGGCGGCAAACTTCTACAATAAGAGTTTGCAGTGGAATGGAGGGGCTCTCAAAGCCGTAATCAATCTCAAACGCGTACCCGCAAATTGGCAGTCTGCACTGGTTGAGGATCTGGAACGGACGACCAGTTCAAGCATTCAGAATTATGCCTGGCAATCCGATACATCCCTGGGAGATTGGCATTATTACGCACCCAGCCCGTTTAATATGACCGCCCCTCAAGTGATTCAGAGCCTGGTTGATATTGTGAGTAATAACGGGAACTTATTGTTAAACGTGCCGCAGCATGGTGATGGTCATCTGGATCAGCAAGCGATCCAGATCGTACAGGATATTGGAGCCTGGCTGAGCGTCAATGGCGAGGGCATCTATGGGAGCCGACCTTTCGCGATCTCCACAGAAAACACGGTTCGCTACACACGCAAGGGAAGTGTTCTCTATGCGACGGCGCTTTCCTGGCCGCAGAATAACTCTCTGGTGCTTACCACCCTGAATAAGAAGAGTCCATATATTGGCAATGTCACCCAGGTTGAACTCCTGGGCCATGGTGGTACCCTTAGTTTTACCCAGGATAACACTGCATTGACCATCACCACTCCAGCCGGAGTGCCGAGCAGCGCAGCCTATGCCTTCAAGATTACCCAGAATAAGCTGCTGGTCAATTGTGATGATGCAGGTCTCATCTATAGCGGACCGGGTTGGTCGCACCAGGCGAATCGGGGCATAGGAGATTCCAATAACAACGTCTGGTCAACGACCAATAACGGCGATGCGGTCTCTTACACCTTTACAGGGATAGGTATCCAGTATATCAGCGAAACCTATACCGATGAGGGGAACGTTGATGTTTATATCGATGGCACCTATCAGAAGACGGTAAGCGGGTATAGCGCTGCGCGCAAGGCACAGGTAGTTCTTTACAGCAACCTGAACTTGTCGGCAGGCCAGCATACCATCAAGCTGGTCAAAACCTCTGGAACATACATGCTGCTGGATGCATTTAAGGTCTTCCCCACAACGACGGTCAAGATCGTGAATCGTAATAGTGGGCTTCTGCTCGATGTAACGGGGCAGGGGAAAGCCACTGGAGTTGCGATCCAACAATGGCAAGATTACTCGCCCAGTGTTGCCAGTTCCGAGTGGCAACTGGTCGATGCAGGTGGTGGTTATTTTACGATTGTGAACCGCAATAGTAATCTTGTTTTAGATGTCTCAGGAGGAAGCACAGCCAATGGTGGCTCAGTCATTCAATGGTCATCCAATGGAGGGACCAATCAGCAGTGGCAACTGGTCGATACGGGTGATGGCTATGTTACGATTGTGAACCGCAATAGTAATCTTCTGCTGGATGTGTCAGGAGGAAGCACGGCCAACGGTGGCTCGGTTATTCAATGGTCATCTAATGGTGGTGCCAACCAGCAGTGGCAGATCGTCGCTGCATAAATAGAGAGAGGAACAAGTAGTCGTTTTGGGTGTCATCAACGTATTCCCTTGTAGGGGAGCCGTTGATGGCACTCACTTTTTGGTCTCATCAGAGAGGGTATAATCTGCCTCTACTTTTGAGAGTAAAGAATGTCTATTCATCCCCGGCTGCAAAACTCAAGGCTTTCTACCCTGTTGATTATAAGCGCCCTCTCAAGCTATACTTAATCTATTATAATAGAGGCCACTTGCTTGTAAATAAATGGCCCTCTAGACGTGACAAAAAGAAATGTGCTCACAGATACAGGGAGGGAGTTTCGATGACGCGAATTGTTACGCCATCGATCTGGTCGCCAGAGGAGGCCGCGACGCGTCAACGTGTCGCGGCTTCTCATTCGCGTCTGGAAAGATTATATTTCGAAAAATATGTGTTGGAGGTGTGTATTGCGACGATAGAGCGGGGTGGGGTGACTTCTAAGATTGATACGTATCAGTTTTTTTCTTCAAGTGATGCGTGGGGTATCCCCAAATATCCCGACAAGACAGTTATTCTTCTGCCTGGAACGGATCTACCTCATCAGATATCCACATTTATTTCTCTGAATGAAGCTTCTCTAAAGGAGCCTGATTGCTGGCTAGGAACCTGGATTAATCCCAATACGGGGAATTGTTATCTCGACATTACCACTATTTATTCCTGCCTGGAAGATGCCAGACGCGAGGCCATTTCGCTCAGTCAACATGCACAGCGCAAAATTGTTGCACTTTATGATTTTAAACGTGAGGAGACCGTCTATTTGAGCTGGTAGGCTATCAATTCGTGTTAGCGTGTCTACTGAAAAAAGTGGCAGGGAGTATCGGCTTGATACCCCCTGCCTGGTAGTTATGCGCTTTGGATCATCGAGCCTTCCTTGAGCGATACAGACTCGACCTCTTCATTTTCGAACCAGACGGGCTCTTTGATAAATGCTCCTTCTAGATCAATCAAGTAGAAGCACTGGGGTCCCAGGCCGTAAGGTTGACTCCCCTGGGCGATGACGTCTACCGTTTTAACGGTTCCAGTAAGACCCCGAAAAGGGCAATAACTGGTCACACGTATGCGACTTCCTACATCAAATAATGCGAACTTCACTGTGCGCAAAACTCCCTTCTTTCTATCCATTCAACCAGACATACAGTTTATTCTATACATTTTCGACTGAGTATTAGCGTACAACATAAACACAAGAAATACAACAAACAAACGCTAATTGCACAAGCTTATTTTAAGGTAGAATACCTTCTGCCGGTGTGTTCTAACTATACTCTTGTAGAAGAGGTTAAAACTTCTTTTTGGTAGAGAAGCCAGTTGCGCAAGAGAAAGTCCTATGCCAGTTGCATACACGTTGCAAGAACTGCGACAATAAGACTGAGTTCGTTACCGAACCAGTGTTCCTGACCAGCCGAAGATGTCAGGTATTTTGTCCTGTTTGAAAGATGAGTGTGGATGTCGGGCATATCAGTTGCGAAAGTGAGAGCTTCTCTTTGAGGAAACGCACCATTATTCTATATATTCTTTTGCTGGTAGGATTAACGTTCGCGTTCGCGTTCTTGATCCTACAGCATTTCAATGGAGCCAATAGCGTGCTTGTCAATGGGAAGCCGGAAGTTATCCCCAGCCTTCGTGAGTGGCAAGGGGGAGTTGGTCTATTTACACTAACCACAGCTTCTCGTATTGATGTTGATCCTGTGTATGCTTCCTCATTGCAGGAAACGGCCCATGTTTTTCGTAGCGATCTGTTTTCAGTCAATGGGCATATGCTTCCCATTATCAGCACGAATACCACCCATCCAGGCGATTTTTTTCTCACCCTGAATGCAGGTGATGCGGGTATTGGTGCCGAAGGGTATCTCTTCGAGAGTGGTGATGCGGTCACCATCCGCGCAAACACCACGCACGGAGTTTTCTATGGTACGCGTACAGCGTTACAGATCCTCCTGCAAGACCCTGCTCGCAGTCATATAGTCAAGGGGATGGCGCGAGATTATCCACAATATCAAGAGCGCGGTTTTCTGTTAGATGCCGGGCGGAAATTCTTTTCTTTGACCGAACTGGAAAATTATGTGAAGCTGATGTCATGGTATAAAATGAATGACTTTCAGATACACTTTAATGACAATGCGATTGGTGGGGGAGTTGGGCTAGATTGGATGCATAGTTATGCCGCATTTCGCCTCAACAGCGACCACTTTAAAGGATTGGCTGCCAGAGATGGCTCATACACCTGGCAGGATATACGTGAATTGCAAGATATAGCAAGACAACATGCGGTCACGATTACGCCAGAGATCGATACGCCTGCCCATGCGCTGGCGCTCACCCAGTATCGGCCCGCACTTGCCAACAAGCAGAATAGGGAGTTCCTGGATCTCAGCAATCCTCAGACCTATGCTTTTACGAATGCTCTTTGGAATGAGTTTTTGCCCTGGTTCGATACGCGGCAGATCGATATAGGGGCCGACGAATATCTTCAGAGTGATGCGGATCGATATAGAGAGTATATCAATAGTTATGACACGTATATGCAGAAGCAGGGGCGTAGTGTGCGTATCTGGGGTAGTTTGAGCCAGATGAAAAGCACTATCCAGGTGCATACGGATGTCGTCGTTGATGTCTGGAATAACATCTGGGCCAATCCAGTAGAGATGGTGAAACAGGGATTTTCGATCATCAACTCGAACGATGATCTTCTCTATATCGTACCTAAGGCGGGTTACTATCATGATTATCTGGATACCAGGCTTCTGTATGAAAAATGGGAACCCTATATCTTCGATCTTGCCAATCCTCGGCTCAATCTGCAACCTGGCGACCATCATGTGCTAGGAGGAATGTTTGCGGAATGGAATGATAAATTGGGAAATATCGTCGGCGATGCCGATGTCTATGCCAGAGTAAAGCCTGCTACCCAGACGATAAGCGAAAAATTGTGGAGCACCAGCCAGGATATTAGCTATGACCAGTTTGAACAACTTGCCATGCAGATTGGCGATGCTCCGGGTATTTATCTCTCTTAGCACGAGCTATTTTTCCTGAAAGAGTGGCAAGGTAAACCAGAACATGCTTCCTTGCCCTGGAATGCTTTGGACTCCGACGCGCCCATGATGTTGTTCAACAATAGTGCGACTGATGTGCAGGCCCAATCCTAATCCAACTTCGCTACTATTAAGTACATCGATGGAGGAAACACGGTAAAAGCGTTCCCAGATATGCTTATGCTCACCGATAGGAATCCCTGGTCCCTCATCGCTCACGGAGACGTAGGCCATTGATCCTTCTTCCCGCAGGTGTATCTTAATAGGGCACTCGATTGCTGAGTACTTATGTGCATTCGAGAGATAATGAAGAATAACCTGTTTGATGCGCCCTATATCTGCCATGACGATGATGTTTTTATCTTCAGAAATGTTTATATGGAGCGTACGTTTCGCCGAAATGGAGCGTGGGTCCTTGACTACTTCTTGTAACAGAGAGTTGAGATCACAGACTTCAAAGAGCAGATCCATCGTATTGGCATTGATGCGCGATGTTTCAAGCAGACTATTAACCAGGGAAGTAAGGCGTCCAACTTGCTGATCGGTACGATCCAGTAGCTCGCGAGCCTCAGCAAGCAATTGCTGCGTTTCGACCGAGTGGGTTTCGTTGGTACTGGATTTGAGCCTGCGTCCCATCAACTGAATATTGCCTTTAATGCTGGTGAGCGGCGTTTTGAGTTCATGGCTGGCTATGCTGACAAATTCGTTCATACGCCGTTGCGCTTCCTGCCGGGCAAGCTTCTGCGTTCGTGCTTTAGCACGTTTGTATTTAAACACCTCGCGTCCAATGAGCAAGGCTACTATTTTTGTTATCATCTTACACATCCATAAAAAGTATTTGAATAGCTTCGATGGCAGTGTGCGTGTGTTCATATGTCTACCATAAAACATGAAATCAAGTGGCGTGAGAGTGACAGGTGTTTGCATGTGGGCACCGCCTTTCTTATGATACGTATGATCTTGCCAGGAAGAAGACAATAAGTAGAAAAATTTGTAATCGCCGCCTTTTTAGTGCTGTAGTACCAGAAAAAGGGAATATCAACTCACACTCTATTGTTGTGCGATAATGAGGGAAGTTGGCTTAATTTTTTAAAATGAGGTGAAGTGAGGATGCGTGAAGTACAGGTGAGTTTTCCACGTGGGAAAGTTGTGCGCGAGCGTTACATCGTTGAAGAGATGCTTGGTAAAGGTGGATTTGGTGCCGTTTATCGTGTGCGGGATCGACGTGTCAGAAGTAATGTATTTGCTCTAAAAGAAGTAATTGATCCAACTGGTCATGAGCGCAATCGCCTGGCCTTTGAGTGTGAATTGCTCAAGCGGCTGGATCATCCGGGGCTTCCGCGTGTCTATCGAGTCTTTGATGATGAGCGCAACAGCCGTGTCTATATGTTAATGGATTATATTGAAGGTCCCAATCTAGAACGTTTACGTATGCAACAGCCAGAGAAACGTTTCTCGTTGCCGCGTGTTATGAAGATACTATCCCCAATTGTCGAGGCTATGAGGTATTTACATACGCAAAATCCACCCATTATTCATCGTGATATTAAGCCCGCTAATATTATTGTTCCAGTGGCTGGCGACGGAGATGGAGCTGTCCTCGTTGATTTTGGGATCGCCAAAGAATACGATCAGGATTCTACAACGACAGCCGTGCGTCACTGCTCGCCCGGTTATGGTGCTCCAGAACATTATGCGCGTGGTACAAATACCCGTACCGATATTTATGGCCTCGCCGCTACCTTTTACACTCTTCTGACTGGCAACGTGCCGGTCGATGCTCT
>JACDAE010000020.1 GCA_013695595.1 Ktedonobacteraceae bacterium
ACGACGAACGGACGCTTCCTTGATGATCCTGCCTTCTTCCCCATTTTGGAGCAGGCCGTCGCTCTGGATGTCCCTATTTATATCCATCCCGCCGAGCCGCCAACAGCCGTCAACGAGGCGTACTACAAAGGCTTCGAGCCAGCGGTCAACTTCTCCCTGTCGGCGAACGGCTGGGGCTGGCACTCGGAAGTGGGACTGCATGCATTAAGAATGATCCTGGCTGGCGTGTTCGACCGTCTCCCCACCTTGCAGGTCATTATTGGGCACATGGGCGAGATGCTGCCATTTATGCTTGCTCGCATCGATAACACGCTCACACCTGCCGCCAGAAACCTGCAACGACCCGTGTCGGAATACTTCTTGCGCAACTTCCACATTACGACCAGTGGCTTCTTCACTGATCCGCCGTTCCAACTGGCCTTGCAGATTATGGGCATCGATCGCATTATTTTCTCGGTCGATTATCCTTATAGTACAAACGCACAGGGGCGCACGTTTCTAGATCATGCCCCCATCAGCCCTGCGGATAAAGAGAAGCTCAGTCATCTGAATGCCGAACGGTTGTTGAAGCTGCCCTCTTGACTTCTTTTCCCTCAGAAGGCTATTATAATAACTGGAGATTAGTTTTTTGTACAAAAGAGTCAATTTACTCTGTAAGTAGAAGAATCGCAGAGAAAGGATCATCTATAGTGCATAAGCTCTCGACCTTACAAGATGTACAGGGATTGTATAGCTGGTTTGAGGAAATGCGCAACACGCGACCCGTCTGGTTGGATGAAAGTAGTGGCTGCTGGCATCTGTTTCGCTATGCGGATGTCAACGCCCTTACCTCCGATTATAAGCTCTTCTCTTCAGAACGGCGGCAGAGAAGTTTCGCACGCCGCAACCCGGCAGAGCAGGATCAGCAGGCAGGACGTAGCCTTCTTGCTATGGACCCGCCTCAGCATCGCCAGTATCGCAATCTGGTCTCGCCATCGTTCACTCCACGTGCGCTGGGACGGCTCTCGGAGCGGATCGCCGCCATCACACAGGAACTACTGGATCAGGCCTCCTCACATGGGCACATGGACTTTGCGACCGATATCGCCTATCCTCTCCCAACCATTGTGATTGCGGAAATGCTGGGGGTACCTGTCTCCGATCGTCCACTATTCAAGCAATGGGCCGATGGATTGCTTTCTAACCAGCTCCGAGATGCCGAATTCATTAATCCCAACGAGCATCAGGATAACCCGGAGATGCGTCGCCTGGCAGACCTCTTCGAGGAGATGTCCGATTACTTTAAGGCCATGCTGAAAGCTCGCCAAGACCAACCAGGCAATGATATGATGAGTGAGCTGCTCGCCGCCGAGGTGGATGGTGAACATCTGAGTATGCCTGACGCCATAAGCTTCTGTATCCTGCTCCTGCTGGCCGGACACATCACAACGACCAACCTCTTGAGCCAGGCCATACGCTGCTTCGACGAGCATCCCAAGGCCCTGGCGCAGGTACATAAAGATCCCGCGTTGATGCCGGGAGCAGTTGAAGAGATCTTGCGCTATGCATCACCCATCTGGCGCATCTCACGCGTCACAACGGCTGATGTTACGATTGAGGGCGTGACGATCCCGGCTGACTCAATGGTGTTTGGCTGGCTGGCTGCGGCCAACCGGGATGAGCGCCAGTTCTCTGAACCGGAGCGCTTCGATATTATGCGTACGCCCAACCGCCATATCGCCTTCGGACACGGCATTCATTTCTGCATTGGTGCGCCTCTCTCACGCCTGGAAACCGCTATCGCGCTTCCGATGATCGTCGCACAACTGCATAATCTGCATGTCGCCCACGATGAGCCATTGGAGCTATTTGAGGGTCGCATCCTCTTTGGCTTCAAACATCTACCAATCACCTTTAATACCGAGGTATCCGTAGTTTAAATCCCAATACGCCCATCAACGTAGGGACCATAGTATGTAGTTTCAATAAATAATCTGGATACCTACATCGTGGGGAAAAATCATCACTGTAGGGAAGCCATTTAGTATTCCGTGTCCCATGAACGCCGATGACAGGCCGATGCAGGGCGATGGTATCCCACGGAATACTAAATGGCTTCCCTACCCTGATCCTCGTTGATCCATCATTGTGATATTCACATCAATTTTTTAAACAGCATCATAGCGTCTAATAACGGGCCCGCGACCTGGCACGTCTGCGCTTTCTTGCAATTATGGCAAGCTGGATGGTCGAGAAAACGAACCCTGCGATTGAGAAGATTAACAATATCAGTGCGACAACAAACGCCCCAATGATAATATCAGCAACACCATAAGGAAGCATAGCGGTTGCACCAGCCGCTACGGTCTTCCCGAATATATTTGCGGTTAACGCAAGAAGCGCAATCGAGAGGCCCATGATGACCTCAGATGTAACCAGACCCAGAACGGCTAACACAAAATTGGTTGTGCTGATCCGCGCTTCCGGCTGTACTTTCTGCTGGCGTCCATACTGAGGCTGCGACCACCTGGCCTGCTCATCATCCTGGCTGGTCGGATTGCCTGCTGACTCTGAATATCCCTGATTATAAGATCGTCCTTCCGGTTCTTGCATGTTTTGCATAATTTCACCCTCCTTCAAGAAAAGTATAACCTCTTGAGCAGAGTAATGAAAGAGCTATTCACCCCATTTCCATATATAAGTGCGCGTCTTTTGCACAGAATAATAAATAACTCTGTTAGGAAATCAGAATGGACATCATGCCGACTTCTCCTGGAGCCGCTGTTGGAGTCGAGCCAACGAACTCAATGGGCAAGGGGACGGGTGGGCTTGCCAATAGCCTGGGGACTGACAATGAGCATGAATGCGCACCAGATTGAGCCCGGTGGTGATCGCCACGTGATACAAATACGTTTTGCCCACTCCCCACTTCGATGCAAACACACTTTTTCAAAAGACTAATACATGTAACTTCTTGACAAGTATCAGAAAATAAGCTATATTCGTTATGTTGACCCGATATTGATTTCGGAAAATATCGGTATCGTAATAACCCTGGTATAGTAAAGGCCCTGAAAGTGTGGCCATAATCTCCCCCTATTTCTGCATCTGGCCAGACTCTCGCGGTGTTCCAAACACCAGGAATGCAAGAGAGAAAAAAGGAGATGTCATGCATCCACGTCCACTCGGTGCTCTGAAGCGCCGAAAACCTGTTCAACGGCTGATCGGGACGATTATGCTACTCTGTTGTATGATCGGACTCTTCGCAGCTTCTCTGCTCTTTCATCCTTCTTCGGTTGCCCATGCCGATGCACTGCAGGCTTCATCAGCATCATCCAGCCAGCCCAACTTCGGTTCAAACGTCTATATCTTTAATCCCAGCATGCAGCAAAGCGCAATCCAGGCAACGGTCGACTCGATAGCCAAACAACAGATCCCCAACCAGTTCGGAACGCAGCGCTATGCACTGCTGTTTGAGCCAGGTACCTATGGATCAAGCGCCGCACCACTCAACTTCCAGGTTGGGTACTACACTATGGTAGCAGGCCTCGGCCTCTCGCCAAACGATGTTATCATTAACGGGTCCATCGATGTATACAATCAATGCTTCGGCACCAACAATTGTACCGCGCTTGAGAACTTCTGGCGCTCGGTGTCGAATCTGACCATCAATGTAAACACCCCGAACGCTGGCTGCTACAACGGCGAGTTCTGGGCTGTATCGCAGGCCGCTCCGATGCGCCGGGTCCACGTGAATGGTCCAACTACCTTGATGGATTATTGCACCGCTCCGTCGTACGCGAGTGGCGGCTTCATTGCTGATTCAGCGTTCAGCGGCGGCACCGTGGTCAACGGGTCACAGCAACAATGGATGGTGAGGAACAGTGTCCTTGATGGCTGGAGCAACGGCGTCTGGAATCAGGTATTCTCAGGCGTTGTGGGTGCGCCCGCCCAGTGTTTCCCCGCTCAGACATCGTGTGGTGGTCCATACACGACCGTTCCGACCAGTCCAGCAACACGCGAAGCTCCCTACCTGTATGCAGACTCTAATGGACAGTACAACGTCTTCGTGCCCTCGGTGCAACACAATTCTGTCGGCACGTCATGGGCCAGTAGCGCGACGCCCGGCTCATCTATCCCCATCAAGAAGTTTTTTATAGCCCGGCCAACTGATTCAATAACGGTGATCAACATTGCATTAGCTCTCGGCTGGAACCTTATTCTGACCCCTGGCGTCTATCACCTGAACCAGAGCATCCTGGTCACGCGTCCCGACACGGTAGTGCTCGGTCTCGGTTTCCCGACTCTGATCCCAGACAGGGGCAACGTGGCAATGCGAGTTATCAGTGAAAGAGGAAATTCGATAGCGGGGATTATCTTCGATGCCGGTGCTACGAACTCCTCGACCCTGCTACAGGTTGGCCTTGGTCACACTCGTAGTGACGATGCCTCCGACCCGACGGCTCTTCAGGATGTGTTCTTCCGTATCGGTGGCGCACAGTTGGGTAAAGCGACAAACAGCCTGGTCGTCAACAGCAACAACGTCATCCTCGATAACATCTGGGCATGGCGGGCCGATCACGGCAACCCCAACACGGTCGGCTGGACCGTAAATACTGCTGCTACCGGTGTTATTGTCAATGGAAATAATGTTACTGCGTACGGGCTGGCCGTCGAGCATTACCAGCAGTACGAGGTCATCTGGAACGGCAACGGCGGTACAGACATCTTCTTCCAGAACGAGATGCCCTATGATCCACCAAGCCAGGCGGCCTGGATGG
>JACDAE010000029.1 GCA_013695595.1 Ktedonobacteraceae bacterium
CCCGATGGACTGACTGTTGATAGTAAAGGATACATCTGGAGCGCCTGCTGGAATGGTGCACGAGTTATACGCTATACACCAAATGGCGCTATAGATCGCGTAGTAGAGATACCGGCTCTCCGTACCACAAGTTGCGTCTTCGGAGGCCCAGAGATGAATGAACTTTACATCACTTCGGCCACCACCGGTCTAAACGATGAACAACTCAAGCAATACCCTCTCTCTGGAAATCTATTTCGACTGAAAGTTGATGTCACTGGTACAGAGAAATGGAAGTTTGCTGGCTAATTCAAACAAAGGCTGCCCTTGAACCAGGGCAGGGACCTGCATTCTGGGAAAAGACCATGACTGTAGGGAAGCCATTTATTATTCCGTGAGATGCCATCGCGTTGCATCGTCCTCTCATCGGCGTTCATGGGACACGGAATAATAAATGGCTTCCCTACAGTCATGGTCTTTGGTCCATTATCGTGATATCCACATCAATTTTTTAAATAGCATAAGCTGGTCCTACCCTGAACTATATAAATGGTAACATTTCAAAAACATCCGATATCGGGGTAATTATTGTCGTCCTTTTCTTCGGCATATGAGTAACAACGGTTGGTACCTGTTTTTTCACTGGTTGGAAGCCTGTTTGAGTAAACGAGATGAGAGAGAGGGTAATAGCACCACTCAAGCAAAAAACGATGATCGCGAGTAGAATCCAGCGCACCCTCTGTTCTGTCGCCTGCAAATTCTTTTCAGGTTCTTTTATCGACACTAACACCGTAGGCTTCACCAGACTTTTTTTCGCCCCTCTTATCGACGCCGACATCGCGGGTTTCATGACCAGGCTCTGCGTCTCCGGATCAGATGGAATTGTTTTTTGACGAAAAGACATAAGAGTGCGTTGCTCTGGACTCAAAGGCGTTGAAAGCGTTTTAGAGAACAAGAGTGGACGCTCAGGTGCAAAGAGAGGTGGAGGATTTTTATCCATAACTCTTGCCATCGGAGCAGGCTGTCTTTTAATATTGGCATTACCTCCTGGGAAGGTAGATGGCACAAGTTCTTTTGCTAATGGATAGATACGCGCAGATATAGGCTTGCAGACGGCCTCCAGCGCATCCGCAAAATCGCGCACACTTGCAAAACGTTGCTGGGGATTTTTTGCAAGTGCTCTCATCACAACACTTTCAATAGCCGGATCCAACACAGGAACGATCTCTCTCATGAGTGGTGGCTCTTTATACATGTGTTTGACTGCTGTTTGCAGGTCAGAACCAACAAAAGGCGGGGTACCACAAAACCACTCATATACAAGGGTGGCTAATCCATATTGATCGCTTGCATAATATGGTGTCCCTGAGAACTGTTCAGGAGCCATATATGTTGTAGTGCCAGCCGTCAGTGTTCCCTGGCTAAAGAGAGAGGGTATGTTCCTGTTATGCAAATTGCGCAAAGCAATAGAGAGTCCAAAATCGCTTAACATGATAGCATCTTCATCACTCAGCAGCATATTTTCTGGTTTGATGTCGCGATGAATAATGTTGCGGTTATGCGCATACTGCAATGCTGAGGTGATCTGTTTTACATGTGAAACAATTGTGTGTGCTTCAAGTACAGTGCCAGTCGGATACCGTTGACGCAATGTGCCATGTGGAGCGTAGTGCATAGCCAGAAAAGGAATAGTATTTTCGATGCCAAAGTCGAGCACGTGCACGATGTTAGGATGATTTAGACGTGCATGATTACACGCCTCAGCAAGAAATTTTTGCAGCACTTTATCTGGAAGCCGTGTGTGTAATACTTTGATTGCTGCTTCAGTCTTGAGATAAACATGCTCCCCCAGGTATACATCGGCGAAGCCACCGTGACCTACCAGGCGAACGAGACGGTAATTTCCCAGTTTTAGTCCGACGCAATTAAACATGATACCTCTCATGGAATCAATTCATACGCATTCACAATTTTTTGTAGAAAATAAGGTGGGAATAACGGCGCTGATCGATTCTCTTTTGACTCCTCATGATAATAAACATTACAAAGGATCACAAAAAAAGAGAGAGAAAACAGTAGCCTCTACCTCATTTCTCAATGGAAGCGAACTTCCAAAACGAATAGTAAAAATATTTTCTAATAACTATTATAAAGGTAAATACGACTCTTGAAAAGTGGTAAGGCATAAATATTATGTGAAGATAATTGGGAAAGAATAAATTATGTAGGGATAATGAGGTTCATCAATTATTGTGGAGCGCTACTATACGATATCTAACACTTTACCTTATTTATCCTAAGTGATCTCTTTTATACTAATGAAAATCAATTTGCTTTCATTGTACCAATGTTAGCATCGCGCGTATATCATCATAATCTTCATCTTGGACAGGCACAAAATACTCTATTTGCCCTTCTCGTAGCTCTTTAAGAGCAAAAACATCTTTATGCATTGAAAGAAAGATCGCCAGTATTTGTTGTTTCGTATACGTATCAAACCTTGTATTAATGACCAGCGGGGGGATTGTTGAAGGGCCGAGGCTATCAATAATGCGTATTCTGTTCGCAATTTCTGGCTTTTCTTGTCGCAGCACATCCAACAGGTGAGAATCAATCGATGCGGCATCCGCTTTACCATCCAGTATTGCCTGTAGCGACTGGAGATGAGAACCAGCTACCACTGTTTTCCCAAAATAGTGGGGCGCTTTGTTGCGTTCAAGTAAACTATAACAAACCAGATTATAGCCAGAATGTGATGCACGTTCATTATAAGCCCATGTGCAACCTTGTAGAGCATCAAAACTGGCATAAGAACTCTCGCTCCGTACAATCACATCTGAGTAATAAACGGGCCGATGTTGGTAACGTTGACCCTGCAACACAGGCGCTACCAACAATTCAACAGGACAATCAGGCTGCTTCTTCATATGTACATATTGCAGCCCACAGAGAAAACCAATATCAACCCTGTTATTAGCGAATTCTTCTAATGATTGTCCAGCCTTCAGAGAAGTTGAGCACCCAATCTGTTTTCCCACGTAAGCGGCGATGTATTCATACGTTTTGTAAAGAACGGGTGAGAGAAAGGTCGCAAAATGAATGGTTGATATGGACTGTGTGGCCTGTTGCATCTGTTATCTCCATTTCCTCTTCTTTATTCACTATTTATCTTGCTCCATAAGCAGGGGATCATGCCGTATTAACATCCATACGTAATCTCGTACATATCTGGATGGGGTCGACCTGCTGTAAATGTATAATATTTCGTATTCTGTACAAGCAACTCCTGTTGAGCCAATCCATCGGGCATAATTCCGTTGTGGAGACGAATCCATTCATAATATTGTGGAGCGAGTTGATAGGCAGCATAGCTATGGATGTGGCTACTTTTGAGATGCATTTTCGTCTCAGCATCATGAAATAGGACCAGATTATACCAACGACCAGGACGAACTTCTAGTGAGGAATAACTGAAAATACCAGAGATATTTACCAACTCAGCAACCATTAGCTCATCTATTCTTTCCACCTCATTCAGAATAGAGGCACTGAGAGCTGGCTGCCTACCACTAACAAAGCCAACAAATGAGAGGCGATGTGAGCACAGTAATGTCTGTGGTTTGTATAATGAGATGCGTTGTTTGCGCTTGAGAGAAATAGGGAAAAAAGAATGCAATAACTTTACATTTCCCTTGCACCTTTTTGAAATCTACCTTGTATACTGCATTATGTACAGTGAGCAGAGAAATTATCAGCATATGCCCACATTATGTTTTAAATGGACTACAAGAGAGTGTGCAAATATATGTCGAGGAAACAGGTTATGAAAAATCATGTGACGTTGCCGTCATTAACTCTGCGTACAAAACTTGTCCTGAGCTATCTGGGAGTGGCTTTAGGTGCCATCTTGATTTTAACTGTTGTGGTAACTCAGGTGGTGCAATTTAATTTTGCGAATCAGCAACATGATATGTTTTTGCAAAATGAAGCAAATAGTGTAGAGGATTTTGGTGCACTCTACCATACTTTTGGAAGTAATTGGAACAATGTCCCACCACAATACTTTTTTCACTCTGATCCTAATTCACCACAACATCCAGGCTCTTCTCCGGACTCTGCCGAGGAAGTGATCGTGGATACACATAGCGTTGGTTATGGGAATCCATCAATCGTAGATTTAATAAATACAAATTCAATTGTTAACCATTGCGTTGGACAGGCTTTACACGGTGTCGAGGCACAAGATCAACTGCAATTACAATCTAATGATGAACATACCTTTCCGGTATATTATGTCTGTGAACCGGTACGAGATAACGGGCAGCAGAATGGACAGATCGTTGGAGCGCTATTTGCATTCACACCAGTACAATACACATCTTCATCTCTCTCAGCTCATTTTCTGCGCAACGTAGATTTTGCAATTCTCATTACCGGCGGCGGCATTGCGTTGATTGCTATCCTGATTAGCCTGTTCCTGGCACGTAGCCTGACGAAGCCGCTCAAATCCCTCACAACTGCTGTTGAGCGTATGCAGGGTGGGGACTATACACAACGCGTAGATCCTCCCAATTCTCATGATGAAATAGGACACCTGGCACATGCTTTTAATGCAATGGCTGGCACGATTGAGACTGATGTCACCGAATTAAAGCAACAGGATGAATTGCGGCGCGACCTGATCGCAAATATTGCACATGATCTTGCAACTCCTCTGACCTCTGTACAGGGCTTTAGTGAGGCGTTAGCCGATGATGTCATAACAAACACACAGGTGCGGCAGGAAACGGCACAGCTCATTGGGCGTGAGGTACAGCGCCTGCGCCGCCTCGTGGGGGATATGCAGAATATGACCTCCCTGGAGTCTGGACGCCTTCAACTAGATCTGGCTCCGCTGGATCTGTACACCCTGGTCAACGAAACATTGGATGTAGTTGGCTTTGAATGTGAACAGGTGGGCATCACAATACATAATGAGATGTCACCAACAACGCCACTTGTGTTGGCAGATAGCGATCGTGTAACTCAGGTGCTGCTTAACTTGCTAGATAATGCTCGTCGCCATACTCCAGATGGTGGCGCAATAACTATTGGTGCAAAACCAGATAAGCAGCACCTGGCGGTATGGATTAGCGATACTGGAATTGGCATTGACCCCGCCGATCTGCCTCACATCTTTGAGCGCTTCTATCGTGCGGATCGTGCTCGCACAACAACAACAGGGGGCAGTGGGCTGGGTCTGGCTATCGTTAAAGCGATCATCACAGCTCAAGGCGGGACGATCCACGCCGAAAGCCAGCCCGGTCAAGGAACACGCATCGTGTTTACCCTGCCCATTAGTTCTCTCACTTTATAAAGGGTGGGAGCAAATCTCTGGCTACTGATGGCAACGTCCTATAGAGGTCTGCTCCCGAACGTTGTGTGCGCCAGCTTCTACTGGCCTGAAGATCGCGCACAAAGTTTCGTTGCAAGTCAATACCCAAAGCCTGCCAGATAAGGCTGATAGCACGACGTGCAAATGCAATATTATTACGCGACTCGATACGATCCAGATCCTCAAAGAAGAAGCCACAACTTGTAAAACTGTATTGCAGATAATATTGAGCTTCAAGTAGCTGTTGAGCCTGTACGACCCGTTTAATTGCTTGATCATCTGCAGATGCCAGAGAATATTTACCATGCCGAATCCAGAAATTTTCCAGCGTCTCCCAACCATTATGCAGTGCAAGATAGTCATCACGAGCTGCCCAGGGATCCTTCAGCGTATCACGTGTAGATTGCTCGAACAGCAGATTGCTTCTTCCAGCGAGGCGGATCAGAGCCATACGCAATGATCCCTTCCAACTACTGTCTCCCTCGGTGCATGAGCAACCGAAGTTCCAGCGTGCAACACCATGAGCACAACTCCAGGCACCCGGTACGTGCAATTGAACCTCTCTAATAGCTGGATACATTGACATATATCGCTCTAAGGAACAGACTTCAAAGCCGTGCTCTGGAGCCCCATGATTGACCAGGTAATCCAGAAATTTATCGCGCCAGGGTTTGTGATGGCCGTACAATTCGCCATCGGTCGCAATGAGAAGTAACTGTGGTTTACCGTTTACGAACCTATCGGCGATAATATGGTTTGGCAGGTAGGACGAGGCAAAGACATCCGCATCATTCGTGAGATTCCAATCGAAAGAAACGCCACCTGAGAGGGAAGCATTATAGAAAAAGACGGTCATGCGACGGCCATTATAAAGGGGCACAATATAGGGTTCAGTGCCATCAACAGGAGTTGCAGCCAGCCAGGGCGCAAGAACGGTATACGTCACCCCATGTTGCGCCATAATATCCAGACTCTCGATATCCACAGCGGTCTCTGCCAACCACATACCATGAGCATCATGACCATAACGATGGCGGAAATCTTGCAAGCCCCAGAGAATCTGGGTACGTTTGTCACGTGCATTTGCTAATGGCAAAAGGGTATGGTTGTATGCCTGGGCCAATGCATTGCTGATCCCATAACATTGCGTATGAATACGCTCAGAAGCAAGAATACGTTGATAAACATCGGGATGAAACTGTTCTAGCCAGGAAGCCAGAGTAGGGCCTATATCATGGCTTATTGACTCAAAATTACCAACTTCGGCATTTGGCCGATAGCACTCACTGGTGATTTTCTCATTGAAGTTAGCAAAAGGGGTAGCCTCTAGCTCATTCGGGATCTGACCGGTAAATGGATCTTCGCGGGCCGGCTGATAAAAATGACCATGCACACATAAATATGTATGCCCAGTCTCTGCATCGAGAAGAGGCTCATTCGAGCAAGGTCGCGTAATCATGGAACCACCTTTACTTGCGCAGGTTGTGTCTGGGATAGAACGAAACAGGAACCTATCCATCTCCTTTTAAAACGCTATTCCAGGTAATATCCTCAAAGAAGGCAATATAGGCTATTATAACAAGTCCTAAATTCCTTTTCAGACTGTATTTTACTGCTTCTATTTACACCTAAACACGCATCAGGCAAGCAGAGTAAATACAAGCACGAGGAGGTTAAACAACTCATGCTTGTATTTTATCAAGCACTCATACCATGAATATGAGTTCCTTGAGCATTGGTGAGGAACTCCTCATAAGCCTCACGGAGCTTCGGGTAACGCAGAAGGAAGAAACCTACATATTCTTGCGACAAAGGACGCGGTTGACGCAACAAGCGCATACCTGCATCCTTAAGCAAACGACTACCCTTTTTGCCATTGCAGTGTTTGCAAGAAGCAACCAGATTTTCCCAGGTGCTTTGCCCACCACGTGAGCGCGGAATGATGTGATCAAGGGTCAGATCACGGCCACGTTTACCGCAATACTGGCATGTCTCATCATCGCGCAGCAGGATATTTGCTCGTGATGGCTGAAGGGCAACACGTGGAACGCGTACATTGGCGAGTAACTGCACAATAACGGGGCGTTCCAGCTCAAGACGTCGAGCATTGATACTCTCTTCGATCAACTGACGAACATTCTCATCAACAAAGGTAACTTTTTGCTTTGAAAGCAATACGATGAGACGACGCTCTGGAATGACCGACAGAGGCTGTAGTGAGGAATTCAACACAAGAACAGGCATGAATAGCTTCCCTTCCTCTCTGTCAGAGCCGACAACAGGTACAGACAGCGAGGAGAAGCACTTGAGGAATGTTAAAAGATCTAGAAACCTTTTTTCCTCTGCTTCACTGCCGCCTGTGACAACTGGGTGGATAAGGGCGGAGGCGTGCAAGTCCAGGTGAGACAGGTACAACAGGGCCATCCACTGTCCGTCCAGTACATGGATACTTACCTGTACTAGACGTAACGCGCGGAATGATCAGAACATCCAAAGCATCCACCACTGGTGAGGATATGGATATCTGATAGTCCTGCATTACTGAACTCCTTATTTGTACCTGATTATCTGACGATTCGACACCCAATTTCTTGGATATCTCCTGGTCGGGGTGAGAGGACTTGAACCTCCGACCTCAGCGTCCCGAACGCTGCGCGCTAGCCAACTGCGCTACACCCCGGAATGACTCCATGCAAACGACTCATTAAACTTATCCTGGAATAAGTTGTATGCCTGGCCCGTCTACACCCCGTTGAGTGCCTACGTTGCCTGCATGTACTATATCCATGACTAGTATAGCATACCATAATGAAATTTGACAATAGATTTATACGAATTTTTAGAAACTTTGTCTCCTCATTGCTAGATTGCCTCTTAATGGCGAGAAGAAAACAGGTTGGAGAGGATTTGTTTGAGCCTCCTGAAGGGCTGTCGCTTCATTTTTACAGTAGATGGAGAAATATTGTTGACTCTCTGTTGATGCATCGCATGCGCAGGAACAGTTGAAACTCCACCGGATGATTTAAAGCTATAAAACGCTTTGCTCAACGCTTTATGCATCTGTATATCATTGGGATCAAGGCGAATAGCTTGCTCGTACGCTTCTATTGCTTCAGCATAGCGTTTCAAACGACTCAAGACGTTACCCTTATTATAGTAAACACGTGCATCTCGCGGGGCAAGACGAATGGCCTGCTCACATACTGCAAGAGCCTCTTCATAGCGCCTGAGTCCATAGAGCGCTTTCCCCTTATTGTAATATGTACGCACATCCTGAGGATTTAAGCGAATGGCCTGCTCGTATGCTGCAAGAGCCTCTTCATAGCGCTTGAGTCCATAAAGCGCATTGCCCTTATTATTGTAAATACTAACATAGGTAGGCGCAAGCCGCAACGCTTGCTCGCAAGAGAACAAAGCCTCCTCATAACGCTTCAAACCATAGAGCGCCTTTGCCTTGTTATGATAAGCCAGGGCATTGTTAGGAGCAAGACGAATCGCCAGTTCAAAGGCTGTCAAAGCTTCTTCATAACGCTTGAGTCCATAGAGCGCAATCCCTTTGTTGTAATATGCACCCGCATCATAAGGCGCAATCTGCACCATGCGATCAAATGCTAAGATAGCCTCCCCATACTGCTTCATCGTCGATAATACTACACCTTTACTGTAGTAAGCTTCAGCATAATTTGGATCGATCCGTATTGCCTGATCGAAAATACTTAACGCATCTTTATACTTTTTGAGCCGATAAAGCGTATTGCCCAACCCTTGATACGCTTGAGCAAAACCCGGAGCCGAAGCTGTAGCTTGCTGAAAAGCCTTTATCGCCTCTTCATAATTCCCTAGACGATAAAATGTATTGCCAGAGGTATAGTACTCCTGGGCTATATTTGAAGAGCTTATTGCCCGCTCTTGAGATGTAGTAGCCTCTTCAAACTGCTTCATATATGAATAGGCATGACTCCTACCTTGCTGGGCATGAGTATTATCTGGAGTAAGGCGTAGTGCTTGTTCATATGCATCAAGCGATGCCTGATACCAGCCGCTTCGATAATACGTATCAGCTTCCGAAATCCATTGCTCCGATGTCTTCTGGAATTCCTGAGGTGAGTTGACAGAGTCATTATTATACTCAACATCTTCAAAATTCATAACACCACCTCCCTCCTAATATAACGTACAAAGGGCACATTCCTTTGCTCTTCTACCCTAGAGTACCTATCTCTCCCCGGTTTTTCACGTGAAACGCGCCTTTCTCTATTAGACGTTTATCTTAAGTTTGCATAACTCATTCTACGAAAATGTATGAACAAATCACAATATGAACCCTATACTTTTCATCTTTTTTTTATGTCTCATAAAAATCTTGCTATGAAAGGTTTATAGTAAGGTAAAGAGGTGATTGGGAGTGATGGGCGTAAGCGAACAGCCTCATTTTACAAGGACATGCTCGATATAGCCCTGGGCGAACGATACGAGATTCTTATTCACCTTGATCAAGTTGGCGGCTCTATGTTTTATGATCATCGGAAACAAGACACGACCAATAACGACTTATACCTTGACGGTATGATGACGATGATCAACATCAATGACCTCGATGGTTCGCATCTTGTTTCGCTGAAATCTATAATGGCTTCTGATGGTTCATCGATAACTCAGTGAATCGGCTTCTTCAGGAAAGAAGTTGCTTCACCAGCTTTTCGGCAAGCGCGAGCGAGTAGTTCTGGCCGCGATCATGTGGATACACCTGGAACATATTAGCTACCCAGAGACCCTCAAGGGGAGTATTCAGCGGCGGAATATGGTCTTTATACTCGGTTGTTACGATCGGTTGCGCAAATGGGGCATGAAATGCCCAGCTCTCCGTTACAAGCGTTTCATCAAACGCGGGAATAATACGTTTGAGCGCCGGGAAGTACTCTGCCATGACCTCTTCTTTACTCATCGTGAAAAGCGGGTCATTCATCGCTCGATAGCTGCCAAGATAGAGCAGATGTCTCCCTCCATATTCAGCCGGCAGGCGAAAATTAGTATGCTCGAACAGACCCGTAAAGGGATAGCCACGATCACAAATATTAATCCAGTAACTATCGGTCAATTTTTTACTTACGCTCAAAATGAGACAGTGAGCTCCATATGCCTGGCCCCAATCGTACTGGGCACGATAACTTTCGGGCAATGCAGGAATCATGCGACAGGTAAGGCGTGTGGGAAATGTAGAGACAACACGATCAAATGTCCATGAACCCTGGCTACTTTCTATACGCCAACGTCCATTCTGCTGCTCCACTTTTTCCACACGAGTTCCAAGGAGAACTTTTCCGCCCGCCTGTTGAACATGTTCAGCCAGGCTATCATATAAGTGCTGGAAACCGCCACGCATGTAGCCCAGTTGCGT
>JACDAE010000031.1 GCA_013695595.1 Ktedonobacteraceae bacterium
TGTTAGAACTGGCGGCTATCGTGCGTAGATTATCGACGCCTGAAAGGTAGGGATAGAAGACGGGCGTTTCAATGATCGCGCCGATGCGTGGCAGGATGGCTGAGCGATGTTTGTCCGCGTCCATGCCGAAGAGCTGAATATGTCCAGCAGTAGAACGAATCAGACCTAGCAGCATGCGGATCGTTGTCGTTTTGCCTGATCCGTTAGGACCAAGAAAGCCGAAGACATCGCCACGCATAACCTGTAGTTGTAGATCATTGACGGCGACCAGAGTGCCAAATGCCTTTGTGAGTCGATGCGTATTGATGATACATGGTTTGTCGAGGTGAGGAGATTGATTTTCCATCATACTTTACCCCCTTTTGAAATGCTCATTATCGATACAATTGTTGATGTAGAGGTCACATTGACCTTGTGAGCGAAGTGTAGCATAATGGAGGGTTGCGTGAGATCACGTAGAAGATTGATTCTGTCTCATACTTTTGAGGGAGCGAATAACACGGGCTTCTAAAGGGCACCTGTACACCAGTGTCGGCGATGTATGTATAATCAATCCATTATCGCGCCATCGATGGTGTAGGGGTGCCCTTTAGAAGCCCGTGCCGTTTACAAACCAATTGTTTGAAAAGTTAACGCAAGTGATCTTTCAAGAAATTGACAGCCAGGGGCCATGCTTCCGCAGCAGCAGCTTCGTTGCCCATACCATGTGCAGGATTAAGAAAGGCGTGTCCTGCATCATAGACTTTGACAGTAAAATCTTTGCCGGCATTTTTATAGAGCTGCTCGATCTTCTGGATCTGCTCTGGTGGCACACTGGTATCCTGGCTTCCGTAGAAGGCGAGAACGGGAGCATTCACCTTTGCCACTTCTTCTGGAGTAGGATCATACCCTCCACCATAGAATGGGATAACGGCGGCGAGGTCGGGATAGCGGGAGGCGACCGTGTAGGTCATGAAGCCGCCGATGCAGAAGCCGATCAGACCTATTTTCTTTGGATCGACATTGGGCAGTTCTTGTACTGTCTTAAGCGCCCCAATAATTTCATTGGCGGCCTTATCGACATTGCCACGGATCATCATCACCGAGCGCATGGCGTCGTCGGGTTCCATGGCGATTTTACCATGATAGAGATCAGGTACAGCGACCACGAAGCCTTCGGCGGCCAATTTGTGTGCCAGGTCCTGAATGTGTGGTTCAATGCCCCACCATTCCTGAATAAGTACGACGCCAGGGTGCTTTGCATCATCGTCTGGTTCGGCCAGGTAAGCATAGGCACCATCGCCATTCACATGTAAATCAATTTTGGATGTACGTAAGACGGCCATCGTAGAAAACTCCTTTGTGATGGGGAAATATAAAGTCGGATTGAGACTGCGGCAAATAAAGAGTCGCGCAACATATGGAGTGCAATCCGACTTCTTATCCTTTGTGTTTGACACGCTTATTATATCTTATTCGGATACATCTGGTTTCCCGGTCTTTTAACATCTTATCCGCAGACTTGACAAAGCGCAACAATAGTGACTAAAATGAGGATGAGAAACTGAGTATTCAAGCAGAGAGCCATCAAACGATGACTTTCCCTTTCCTATATTCATGCGTAACAAGAAAGATAGCGACAACCATGCAGTATAAGCACAATAATTCCATGTCTATGCTTATCCACCTTTGCTGGATGCTTGAGATGATGATGGCATCTGGTCGCGTGTCGCTGTCCTGTGTGATGCTTACCTGAAAGGGTACCTGCACGATCGTGCAAGAGGGGCGCAAGGCGACGGACCTGCGCCCCTCTTTTTTGTCTAGATTTGTTCCCAAAAAGAAGGAGCGAAAGAGGTATGGAAAGAGAGATTGAAGTGGAGAGTGAGAATGGCGCTGTGATCGATGCGCCGCGCTATTATGTCACGACAGCTATTGATTATCCGAATGCCGCACCCCATATCGGGCATGCATTGGAGAAAGTTGCCGCTGATGTCGTGGCGCGTTATCATCGTTTGCAGGGGCATGATACATACTTCAGCATGGGAGTGGACGAGAATAGCCAGCATGTTCTGCGAGCGGCTGAAGCGCAGGGAGTTGATCCGCATACATGGGTCAACAAGATCAATGCGGCGTTCCAACTTGCATGGTCGAAACTTGATATTAGTTATGATGACTGGATTCGTACAACACAGGAGCGGCATACCCTGGCCTCTGTAGAAATGTTTCGGCGTGCGCAGGACAACGGTGATATCTACCTTTCAAAGTATGTAGGCTGGTATTGTCCGAACTGCAATACGTTCTATACCACTGAAGAACTGGTGGGTGGACACTGTCCGATCCATCCCACGATATCACCTGAATGGTTGGAGGAGGAGAACTACTTCTTCACCCTCTCAAAATATAGTGACCGCTTACTGGAGCATATCGAGGCACATCCCGATTTTATTGTGCCGTTTTCGCGTCGAGCGGAGGTAGTGGCTCTGATTAAGCAAGGGCTGCATGATTTCTCCGTATCGCGCCTGACGCGTCCTGAGTCGCCAGAGTGGGGGATCGGGGTGCCGGATGATCCCCAGCATGTGATTTATGTCTGGTTCGATGCACTGACGAACTATCTGACGAGCGTGGGATTTCCCAATGATACAGAAAAGTTTGAGCGCTACTGGCCTGCGGATGCCCATGTGATTGGCAAAGATATCACGCGTTTTCACTGTTTGTATTGGCCTGCAATGTTGATGTCGGCGCAGTTGCCTCTCCCGAAGCAGATCGCCGTGCACGGCTTTATCACCGCTGATGGGCAGCGCATCTCGAAGACGCTAGGTAATGTCATCGATCCGGTGGAACTTGTTGATAAGATCGGGACTGATCCTGTGCGCTTCGCTCTTACGCGTGGACTGTCGTTTGCTGCGGATGGCGACTTCTCACGTGCAACCCTGGCGCGGTTGTACAACGACGAATTGGGGAATGATCTGGGGAATCTGCTCAATCGCGTCGTCTCGATGGTGCAACGGTATCGAGGAGGAACGATCCCATTGCCGGGAGAGAGCGGAGAACGGGAAGTGGAGCTACAGCGTGTTGCGTTTGAGACGCGCGAGCATGCAAGTGTAGCGCTAGAAGCATGGGAGATAGGGAACGCGCTCAATATCATCTGGCAACTGGCACGTCGTACCAACCAGTATCTTGAGCAGAGTGAGCCGTGGAAAATAGCGCGACATCCTGAACAGGCTGGACAGCTTGACACGGTACTCTATTCAGCGGCTGAGGCAACACGTTTGCTGGCAGTCTTGCTCGCGCCATATCTCCCCTCAACGGGTAATCGTATCCTGGAACAATTGGGCTTGCCAGCTCTCGCTGCGGGTGCCTGGGAAGCCAGGGGCACCTGGGGAAGCGAGCGCTTGCAGCGTGTAGTATCGGGGGCATTATTGTTTCCACGTATTGACGCGAGTAGTCTAGAATTATAGGAATTTAATTCCTACTTCGAGGGTGTAAAACCCCAGACTCTCATGATATGAGCTATACAGGAGAAATCATTGCTATATGCTTCAAGAAGAGCTTTCTGACGTAGATCTTCTAGCTCCGTGGAAGTAACAAGGCCCAGGGAGACGAGAACAGGACTGAGGTGTTGATAGA
>JACDAE010000056.1 GCA_013695595.1 Ktedonobacteraceae bacterium
GCACGCACCCCTACGCCAAAGAGAAACTTACCCTTTCAAACCACTCTGCTTATAGCCTTCAACGATGTAGCGTTGCAGGAGAAAGAAGATGATTACCAGGGGAAGGACTGCGATAGCCGAACCTATAAAGAGTTCGTGCAAGTTGAGCACCTGAGCATTCAGGAACTGAGATAATACAACTTGGATAGTCCAGGCGGATTGATCTTGTCCAATTACAAGAGGCCATAGGAAGGCGTTCCAACTGGCGATAAAGGTGATAACGCTCAAAGAGGCAATGATGCCGTACGAGTTTGGAATCACGATACGCAGAAAGATGCCCCAGGCACCGAGGCCATCAACACGACCAGCTTCCTCCAACTCATGAGGGAAACTGAGGAAGAATTGGCGGAAAAGGAACGTCGTAAAGCCGCTAAACAGGCCCGGTACGACCAGTCCCTGCAGTGTGCTCACCCAGCCAAGGTAGGAGACGACGACATAGGTAGGAACAAAGATCACAGCGCTGGGGATCATCAAGGTCGCCAGGATCGCGAAGAAGATGATATTTGCCCAACGATATGGGATGCGAGCGAGACCATAGCCGGCCAT
Source organism: Ktedonobacteraceae bacterium (assembly GCA_013695595.1). Lineage (GTDB taxonomy): Bacteria > Chloroflexota > Ktedonobacteria > Ktedonobacterales > Ktedonobacteraceae > JACDAE01. The sequence goes on from JACDAE010000056.1 coordinate 586, forward strand.
ACCACATAGGATGATCTGTCCTATCGTTTGCAAAAGAGAGATCGAGAAAGAAGTTTCCAGGCCTCCGAGAAAGGGAACATCGGGATCAGAGAAGAGTTCGCTGATGTTCTCGAAGTGGAGTGTACTGGGGAAGAGCGTCCAATGCGGTGATGTAATCTCCATATCCGTTGCAAGCCCATTGCGCACGATGAGATAGAACGGGATCAGGAAGAAAAACGCCAGGATGACAAGCAGAGCATAGCGTAGTATGCTGCCAATCGTGACTCCTATCCGAGGGCGTACCTGACGAGATGAGCGTGTAGCTAAAGTTGCCATAAAATCCTCCTAATCAGCTTTGCCAAAGCCCAGGAAACGACCCTGGATAAGGGTAAAGATAATGATGATGATGGTTAGAATGATGGCTCCTGCACTCCCTTGACCGTAGTCTTGATTGGTCAGTGCAACTGTATAGAGGTATTCCAATGGAGTACGTGCCAGGATCTGGTTGCCGCCGGACATGATGTTATAGAACTCATCGAATGCCTGGAAGGCGGCAATGACATTGAGCAGGAGGACCGCAATCGATGCATTGCGTAGCATCGGAACCGTAATGTGGCGGAAGGTCTGCCACCCTTTGCGTGCGCCATCAACCATGGCAGCCTCGTAGAGTTCGCGTGGAATATCTTGTAGACCGGCGATGAAAATAATCATATAGATACCGACCTGCAGCCAGAGGCGCACCGTTACCAGCACGATCCAGTACAGCGGAGGCGTGGGACTCGATATCCACTGGACGGGGGCGATATGAAAAACTCCAAGCACTGTATTCGCAAGACCATAAAATATACCGTTGAAGATACTCATTTTCCAGATGATTGAGGCCAGAACATACGAGCATGCTGTAGGTAAGAAAAAGACCGAGCGAAAGAAGCCGCGCCCAAACTTGATGCTATTCACCAACAAAGCCAGACTTAAAGAGAAAATAAACGTTGTGGGAACAATGAAGATGGCGAAGAGGGTAAAGGTACCAAGCGCTCCCGTAAACTCAGGATCATTGAGCATTGAACCGTAGTTTTGGAGGCCGACAAAGGCTGTGGGAGTCAGCGTTGCACGGGCTGTGGAAAAACTAAGGATAACACTCCATATAATAGGAATATAGAAGAATATCGTAATACCGATCAGTAAAGGGAGAACAAAACTCCAAAAGGTCAGAGCGTTTTTGCGTGAACGGCTGCGGACCTTGCGCACGCTCTCTTGTTTTCCCTGACGAGAAACCAGCTTCTCTGCTGGTTGAGTAGTACTGAGGGACTTCATTGCTTCATCCTTCCTCAAAATACATAGTGGACATCCGCCTGAGAGTAACATACACGCGGATGTCCAAAAATGCAATGGTATTCAGCACGAAATGCATACAAAACATGTGCACGGAGGAGGAAGTAGCCACGACATGCTGTGACTACTTCCGCTATCCCTGGAAAATTGAGCACACAAAGATGCATCCAGGTACGATCACTTAGCTGTTGAGCTTTGCCAGTTCAGCATTGGCTTTATCGGCTGCTTGGTTCAGCACGGAAAGGGCGTTTTTACCACTTTTCGCAATGCTACTGACTGCATTCTGTAATCCCAGGTCAATGGTGGCGTTCCAATAGGGCGAGAGGGAATGACCATATTGGTTCAAAATCGTCACGGCATCAGCAGCCGGGCCGGTCTTGAGCTTGTCTGCCGCCGCTGAAGCACTGATACGTGGAGGAATATGGAAACCATATCCGACGTTCCAGTCCGTCTGAACGGTGGTATTTGTGATCCACAACGACTTGACATAGTCTTTTGCCGCCTGTTTGTTTTTGCTCTTAGCACTGACGAATTCGGCCCATCCACCATTGACGGTTGCCGGCGTGCCTTGCGCATCGAGGGCGGGATAGGGGAAGATACCGAAGTCATCACCGATGGCACTCTTCTTGATGCCAGGCATGGCCCAGAGGCCGCACCACTGCATAGCGACTAAGCCCTGTGTGAATGTTGAGGGGTCCCACCAGAAGGTTGGCGCATCAGGGAGTACACCACCGGAGGTATTCAGCTCATATATTTTCTCATAGGCGGCAGCGATACGCTCGGTGTTGTAGGTTACTTTCGTGTTGTCTGCACTCAGAACATCACCACCTGTAGACCAGGCTGCAATCTCGTAAAGAGCGGAGACAGCGCTATCTGGGCCGAGGTAGATCCCTTTAACGTTCCCGCTCGTCAGCTTCTTCGCGGCCTTAATCAGATCATCTATCGTTTTAGGGACTTCCAGGCCAGCTTTCTGGAACATGCTCTTACGATAGTAGATGAAGGTTGGATCGTTGATCATTTTGATGCCGTACACTTTGCCACCGACGGTAAAGGGTGCGAGCGAGGCGGGTTTGAAATCGCTTTTGACATCGGCGATAAGATCATCCAATGGCTCAAGCAGACCGGCCTTGACCTGGTCGACGCCAATGCCTGGCAACTCGAATACATCTGGCGCCTTTGATCCAAGCAATGCAGCACGTACGGCATCCGGGTATGCATTGCCGGTGCCGGGAACCCAGTTGACCGTGACGTTTGCCTTTGTATACTGTTTGGCATATTTCTGTACAGCTTCGTGGGTACCTGCTTCACCATACTGGTGATACCACTGGGTCAGGGATGGAAGGGATGAGTTCGTAGAAGCCGGGTTACCACTACTAGCACAGGCCGCGAGAAAGGAACTGCCGAGTGCTGCTGAGCCGGCTGCTGCACCTGAGTACTGGAGGAAACGTCTGCGTGTGAATGATGTGGGGAAACGCTGATCCTGAGTCATGTCTGTTCTCCTTTTTGTTGGCACACCTTAGTACCAATATTCGTTCCATCGAAATAGTAGAACCTCGATAAGTTCCGCAAATGCACGATGTTATTCGTAAGGGAATAACGCCCGTCATGGAAGAGCAGAGAAAACGAAAGCCTACACTTAGTTATACGCATTGCTTTGCTTGTTTATCACACAAACCGCTAACCCTTGTGTAGAAATTGTCTGTTGGCCAGTAGAAAGAACGTGTCAACGATCATAACAAACTAATAAGAGTGTTTTATGATCAATTTCATATCGATCACCTCTCTACGAAAATAAGGAGGAAAGGATCTCTTCCCTGGAATTATTGCCTGTTTGCTTTCCTTTCTACTTGTCAAATAGAAACATAACATTTATACTAACTTTTGTCAATGATCAAAGTTGCAAGAGCGCAGAACTTCGAAAGTCATAAGCCATAAAAGACAAAGGTATGGTAAGAAAGAAAAACCATTTTTCTTGCTGGAGATCCTGCTGTGATAATGAGATCAGCATTTGCTTCGCGTCATGGAGCATTTGAAGCGAATGTGAGCAGGCTCCTGATAGTGCTTAAGGACAAAAAGATGGATTACACTGCACAGCCTATGGGTCGTAAGATGATGCGCGAGATGAACCAGAATATGTTGCTCAATCTCATTCGTGCACATGCCCCCATATCCCGCACGCAGTTAAAAAAGATATCGGGCTTAAGCCTGGCGACGATTGTCGGTATGACGACATCTCTGATTGAGCAGCAGCTAGTGGTCGAAGTTGGAGTAGCCAGATCGACTGGAGGACGCAAAGCAGGGTTGCTGGAGATTTATCCACATGGTGGATATGTTATCGGTATTGATCTCAGGGATTACCAGATCGTGGGGGCTGTCCTGAATCTTCATGGACGTGTTATCTATGAGGAGATACGTTCGGTGGTGTTGCGTGATAATGCCGCGTCGGCTGTTGATCTTATTGTTGAGAGCGTGGAGGCGCTTATTATCCATTCACGGGTGCCACGTGAAAAAATGCTTGGCCTGGGGTGTGGAGTTTCGGGTGTGGTGGATACACAGGAAGGCATCAGCCTTGAAAGTTGGATTTTGAACTGGCATTGTGTTGAACTGGGTAGGCCGCTCAAGGAACGTTTAGGCATGCCCGTTTTTGTCGACAACGCTGTCAATTGCCTGGCTTGCTATGAAAAGTCTTATGGGAATGGGCGCACGTATCACGATTTTTTGCTCGTTACGTTAGGGCGTGGACTGGGGATGGCGGCGGTGATCAAGGATGTCCTCTATCGTGGTGCTCAGGGGCGCGGATGTGAATTTGGGCATATTACTTTTGACATGAATGGGAGACGCTGCGAATGTGGCAAGCAGGGTTGCCTGGAAGCCTATATTTCGGATCATGGTATTTTCAGGACGTATAACGAACTTGCCCCATCTCCTCTCGAAATAAAGACGCTTGACTCAGGCATGTCGGCGATCGATTATCTGCTGACGCGCATTCAGGAGGGAGATAGGTATGCGCGTGAAACGGTTGCATTGACCGGGACATATCTGGGTGTTGGGATGGCTACACTCGTGAATCTTTTCAACCCTACGTGTATTATCGTTACCAATGGGGTTGGGCACCATGTTGATCCATTGGTGGAGTCAATGGACACCCTTATGAAGCAGCATATTTTTTCTGTTCTGGGGAATAACTTGCGGTTGATTGTGGAAGATAATACCACGTTAATTAACTGGGCACGCGGTGCTGGTTGTCTGGTGTTGCAAGATTTCTTCTCATCGCCCTTGTAGTAAGCTTGCCTGCGTCTAGAGTCATGCTGGCAGGTCCTGGACGCAAGCAAGCGTGGTTTCTATTGTTGTACCTGGTGGAGTTGGCGGGTTGCGCCAGCGATCATGCTATTCAGGTCAGTTGTGACGGTGACGAGTTGGAAACCTTGCTGAATGCGTTTTGCCGCACTCGCACCGTCGCCAGCCATAATGCCAGAGGCAACATGATGCTGCTTTGCCGCAGCTTGAATACGTTCGAGTGCCGCTACAAATTCGGGTTCAGCGCCATCATAGCTAGGTGGAAAGCCGAGTTGAGCATGTAGATCGTTGGGGCCCACAAATGCAACATCGATGCCGGGTACTGCGAGGATATCCTCAACATTGTTGAGGCCATCTTTGCTCTCAATCTGGATCATCACAAGAATCTCATCATTTGCTGCCTTGTTATAACTTGCTCTATCGGTGGTGCCAAATCCATAGGGGGCAAAGGCACCCCCTATGCTACGTGTGCCCTGCGGTGGATATTTTGACCAGGAGACAACTTGTTCAGCCTCCTGAGGAGTGTTCACCATGGGCGCAAGTATGCCCCATGCACCGGCGTCCAGTGCCCATTTGAACCACTCAACGCCATGTGATGATGGGACGCGCACAAAAGGCGCGCTGGTTCCCGCGTCAGCGATAGTTCCAACCATCTCTGCCATAATGACTGGATCGTATGCACTATGCTCCATATCGACGAGCAGCCAGTCGAAACCAAGCCTTGCCATTGCCCGTGCGGGAGTAATGCCTGGAAGGCTGAGCCACGCACCCAATGCGGGCTCACCCCGCTTCAGTTTTTCCTTGACAAAATTTGTGCGCATCAATTATTCAACTTTCATGCGGTTAATGCCGCATTGAGCGGCGTCCATACATCGTCTGGCTCCCAACTGGCGCGATACCAGAAAGCAATCGCCAGTTGGCTATGCTGGAATTGTGGCGTCTGCTTGAGTATCTGGCGAAATTCTGTCACAATGTTGACCAGATTTTTCCCATTGGGATACCATACCGTGCGTTGCACGCCAGAGCTATCGGTATACATAACATGGATCGAAGTCGCATCGTTCAGGCTGCTGGCCGTCTGATCAATTTGTGTCGTGGGAATATTCGCAATCAGATTTTGGGCAACTTTATCGTTGATGCCACTATTGAAGACCCAGTTGCCATTATTGAGACGCCAGGTAGCGCCATAGAAGGGTAACTCCCAGATAATGTGTGGCAGCATCTGGGGCATAGTTTGCAGGGTGTAGGCCAGGAGCTGCTTCAGCCAGGGAACACTGACGGTCGGACCCGGCGAGAAATAGGATTGATCCAGCGCCATGATGACGAGGAAGTCTGCGGCATGCCCAAGCAAACGCCAATCCTCGAAGCCGTTGATGCCGTAGTAATCATCGTGGTCATTTAACTTATGAATGAGTGCAATGCCATATTTTTTATGCAATGGTTTGAGGGCGGCCCATACTTTTTGATTAAAGGTAGCGAAATATTGTCCGATAGAAGGTGCATTTGAATTCGCGCCCTCCAGGTCCATAATCACGCCATCATAGTTCAGGCGGTTCACTTCCTGTACGATGTTATCGACGTAGCTCTGATGAGTTGTGCCCTGTACGATATAATCGGTCTCTTGTTGAGAGGTCCATGCGCTTGCTCCTGCATCGGTCATGATCGTGAGCGTAAGATAGGCCATGCCGCCTTTACTGTGGATCAATTGCACGACCGAATCCATGCTCAAGCTGCCCTGAACACAGTTATTGCTCTGGCCCTGGATAAGTTGACCACTAGTAGGATCGATCCAGCCCGTCCCGACCAGCGCCGCGTCAGGATTTGTGGTGGCGGTGCGCAGATAGGCCTGTACGCCTTGCTGGCATTCTTTGCCCACAATCCAGCTCAACGTTGGAGCTTTCCCATGGAGGAGCCGCGCATCATTTGCGGTCGTCATTTGTGGCGGGATACCCGAGACATTCTGTGAACTGAACAGGAATTGTGGAGAACCAACGATCTGACTCTGAAATAATTTCCAGAAAGCAAGTAATAGAGCGAGTAAGATAAGCGCGAGTCCCATCAATATCTGTGTTTTATTGCTTTCTTTTTTTCTCACCTGACCCGTATCCTCTCTAACCTGCCTGAACGCAACTCTACCGAGAATTATTATATCCAACTATAGCTATAAATGGCAATATTGGCATGACCATGGTTGAAGGATAGCAAAAAACTCCTGTCTGAGAATTTCAGACCCTATTTTCGTGTCTCCTTTTGTCGATAGAAAAGGTATGCAGGAGGCGAGCAAATTGTACATCTATTGGTTTTTATATGAGGAAAGGAAAAATGTGTGAATACCAGTCGCATTTTGCCTTCTTTCCTTTTTAGCAATTGTTGTGTATACTACTGTTATTCAATTTCCTTCAGAACAAGGGAGCGTAGAAAAAATGCTCAATGAGGAGAATCTATTATGCTATCAATGGAACAAGAAAACCAGGAGCGTCTGTATAATCTTAAAAATGCCATGTTCTTGAATGTTATGCAAAAGCCACCAGCTTTAAGAAACACAGAGGCACTTAGCGCTTTTATGTCGTATCATACGGAGTTACAGGGGCGTGTACGTGCCAACAAGCGTTTGAATGAGCAGGATGTTGCGACTTTGGAGAAGCTTGCAAAAGCAGTATAGGGGCATCGTTGGCAATCAATGCTGCCAACGATTGCGGAAAAAACGACGAGGGCATCGTCCCAATTGCAGTGATGTCACCGTGTTTCGTCCGTTTAAGCGACTGAAGTGACCTGAGGACGCCAGGGATGAGCGAGACGTGTTAGACGAAAGCGCTCGATTGCGATCGGTGGTGGAGTGTCGCGTACCAGGTTGCTCAGTATTTCCCCCAGGAGTGGGCCAAACTTGAAGCCGTGGCCGCTGAGTCCAGTTGCAAAGACGATCCGTTGATCATAGGGGAGGCAATCAAGGATAAAATTTTCATCAGGGCTTACATCATACATGCATGCTTCAACCCGTGCCAGCTCTGCCTGTTTCAGGGCAGGCATGAGTTTACAGAGCCTTTTAGTGATGCCAGTAATAATCTCGGCATCAACTACAGGGGCCGCATCGGGATCAACTGGAGGCCCAAAATCATGTGATGCGGCCTTGAGCCAGCACGGTCCATCTTGTGCACACGTGTTGTGAAGGGGGAAACCATAGAGGTTGTCGGCAAGGAACGCTGGAAATTTGTGTAATGCAAATGAAGAAGCAGGTAAGTTGGCAAAATAGAGCAGATATTGGCGCGTCAGGCGTATCGGAAGATGAAGATCATCAAGTAACCGATGAACCCAGGGACCGGTTGCCAGGACAAGACGGTCAGCTTGCATTTCATCGTCGTTACCCAGGTGAAGACGTATGGGGCGCAACATATTCTCATGTGAAAAGGACGTAATCGGCGTATTTTCAAATATTTTGCCACCCAGTTCTAAGATTAACTCTTTCAACGTGCGCAAGCAATACGAAGCGTGCAGGAGACCCGCATTTCGATTGTAGGTAAATAAATCATAGGTGTCCAGATCAAATTGCGGAAAATGCTGTCGGCAGTAACGACGTGAAAGACGTTCAGGAGAAAGCCCCAGTTCATTGAGTGTGAGGTAGCTAGGGAGGGTAAAGTTATCGTCCTCATTCCCTAATGCAAGCAAACCTGTGCGCGTGTAGAGCGTTCGGCCAGAGACCAGCTCCAGGTTTTTCCAGCGTTTGAGGCTTAACTGTACCATCTCTGAATAGAAATGATCATTGCCATACTCAAAACGCAGTAAGCGGGAGAGACCGTGAGATGTGCTTCTGCCATGGTCAACTGTCGCCTGTTCCAACACGGTTACATGCTGCATGCCTTGCCTCAGCAAAGCATAGGCCGTCGCTAATCCAACTATGCCCGCACCTACAATGACGATTCGTTGCTGATACACGATGCTCGTTTGCCTCCTATCATTAGATGTGAATATATCGAGTATAGCAGAGGCTGAGAAGAAGTTCAAGAAAAATCGGCATCTTTTCTATTTAAAAATGCACATCTATGCGAAAATTATGTACTTTTTATATTGTGAGAACAACAAAATTTATTTGTATATGTTGTGCAAGAAAGTATATATAGCAAAATAGTAACAAATATAAATGTTTGTATTTTGCAACGTAGTAACAGATGTGTTTTTCTCACTCGACTTTGTCGTAGCAAATAGCTTACAATGGAGGTGATTGTGTGTCAGGGAGGGTGTTTTCCTGCTCTGGCTCGCGCTCGTATTTGCGCTAAAAGTAGAAAAAAACACTTAGAAAGTATATTGGAAAAGAAAGAATGCAAGAAAAAGATATCCATGTATCCCCTGGCCAGAGGATCACGATTGCTCCTACACGTTTACTTTATGGGCAACCAGAAGTGCCCTCGTCTAAATATTATACCTTGCGCTATCTACTAGCGGCAACTCTGGCGATTGGTGAAAGCCGGGTGCAGTTTCCGGCTGAGAGTGATGATAGTGACGCCCTTTTTCGTGGATGTCGTGCGTTAGGGGCCGAATTGTTCTGGGAGGATGAGCAACAGCGTACATTGCGTGTGCGTCGGCGTGAGGCTATCCACAGTAATGAGCCTGTAACGATCAATGTTGGTAATGCTGGAGCGGTTCTGCGTTTGCTGCTCGGTGTTGGTGCGCTTCTCTCAGATGTGACATTTACCACTGATCACCCACAATCGCTTGGTAAGCGTCCAAATCGTGAGTTATTGGAGGCGCTGAATACTCTTGGGGCCATCTGCGACGGAAATGGTGCGGAGGGATATCTCCCCATTACGATTCATGGTGGAAAGCTCCATGGCGGACATATTGCAATCTCCGGGGCGCGTAGTTCACAGTATCTGAGCTCGTTACTTTTCCTTGCGCCCTTACTCAACGATCCATTAGAGGTTGAGATCACTGATGAGTTAAAATCGCACCCCCTGGTGCATGCCACGTTGGCGGTGTTGCATGAAGCCGGTATTGCAGTCGACCATGATAGCACTTTGCGTCATTTCAACATTGCAGGTGGACAGCATTATCAGCCTCGAAATTATGTTGTGCCGGGCGATTATCCTTCGGCGGCAACTTTGCTGGCGGCCTGTGCAGTGGCGGATGACCCTACGAGCGAGATACATCTCTCGCGGCTGCAACCAGGGGATGAGGTTGGTGAGACATTGCTGGCGGCCTTTGTGGCGATGGGAGCTGATCTGCGGCGCTCAGGTGAAACGATTACGCTACGTGGGGGGCAACGCCTGCGTGGTATAGAGGTGGATGGGGATCGCATTATCGATTGTATCCCCGTGCTGGTTGCCGCCGCCTGCTTTGCCGAAGGTGAAAGTGTTTTCTACAACATCGAAAGCCTCCATTACAAAGAGTCGGATCGCATTAATGATCTCTGTACCGAGTTGCGCCGCGCCGGATGTGCCGTCACGCCCAGGTCGGATGCGATTATTGTACAGGGGCGTCCGCAAGGTGTCGAGGGTGGCGTTGTTGTTGATGGGCATAGTGATCACCGCTTGCTGATGGCTCTGGCTATCGTTGGTCTGCGTAGCAAACGTGGCCTGACGCTGACCGGTGGTGAGCATATTGCGAAGAGCTATCCAGGTTTTTTCGCTGAATTACAGCGCCTGGGCG